>VSJD01000168.1 GCA_008636095.1 Kiritimatiellota bacterium
GGTCTGTGCGGCAAGATGAATAACCGCGTCGGGAACAAACCGAGCCATGATCGCAGTTAAGCGGGGACTATCAACGACATCACAATGCTGAAACTGAACTCCTGGATTGGAGACGACAGGGATTCTTTTGTCCAAGCCGATCACCTCATGCCCGGCTGCAAGCAAATAATCAGCCAAATTTCCCCCAATAAAACCGGAGCTGCCTGTAATAAGAATCCTCATTCTCCATATCTCCCTTGATGTATGCGCGTTTTCATCAGAGCATCACGATTGTTCATGGAATGGCGCTGACACTACCTGCTCGAAAACAGTTAAGGTTTTCTCTGCCGCCGTTAGCCAGGAGAAACGCTTGAGATTATGGTATCCCTTGGACACAAGCTCGGTTCGAAGCGTTTGATTAGCAAGAAGTTGCTTCAAGGCCATCACTATCCCTTCGGGAGCAGAGGGATCAAAGAACAGCGCCGCATTGCCGGCAACTTCCGGCATAGACGCCGTATTTGAGCAAGCTACAGGCACACCCGCTGCCATTGCTTCCAGGATAGGCAATCCAAAGCCCTCATATAGGGATGGGAACACAAAAGCAGTGGCATGTTTGAAGATCTGGCTGAGATCCGCATCAGGAAGAAACCCTGTAAAAACCACGCATCTGTCCATACCAAGTGAATTTGAAAGACTGCGTAAGGATATACCGCGCCTTGGTTCGCGTCCCACCAAGACCAGTTGCACGCCCTCCGCCAAACTTTTAGACACTTGAGCAAACGCATACAGCAGGGCCGGAATATTCTTGGATGGAGTAAGACTGCTGAAAGCCAGCAAGTACCGGTCGCGTATTCCCAGCCTTGAGGCGAGGTCAGGCCAGTCGCGTTCATCGCAGCCCAGGAAGTTCTTGGGCGCGAGCAGCGTGACCGTTACCTTCTCGGGCGGTACGCTTAAGTATGCCACGATCTGACGACGACTGGATTCAGAAATTGTTAGGACATGATCGGCTCGTTGCGCCGAGATCACGAGCAGGAGCCTCAATAACTGCTTTTTCAGAAAGGAAAAAGCGCCGGGATAATTATAGACAATATCAAAAATTGAAACTATCGACTTGCATGGAAGCACGAATGGAGTCATATAACCCAAAGAATGCAATAAGTCCAAATTATACTTTTTAATTAGACTTGGGAGAAACAATTGTTCATATAAATACCGGCGGCTGCGCTTTGTTGCGGAGACGGGGCATACAACTCTTTTAAAATTTGACGCTTTTGGCAAGGGCCAGGTTGAACTCTCCCGGTTTACAAAAACTGTAAATTCGTGCTGCCGGCCTATTTGCGATAAACCATAAATTAATCCTGACGCATAGGTTTCAGAACCACATGCTTTACCAGGAATCATATAAAGCAAATTTAAACCAATACGCACTATGTTTTCCTATCCCACGGGAGCCATAAACTTGTCCGGCATATATTTGTTACGCTTGGTTATAATGTTCAACACTATAACAACAGGCAGGAACGTCATAAGGAAGCCTAATAATTCACTGGAAAAACCGCTACCCAGCAAACCCCCGCCTATACTCATAAAACATGTGGCATACAAGATTACAACATTACGGTTAGTATCATAACGCTTGAATTGAGTGTAAATTATTTTTAAAAGGTATCCCGCCGCAAAACAACCGACAATGATCCCCGGTATCCAAAAGTTCCAGTACATTTCAGCAATAAGACCCGGCGGGACAGCGCCGGTGCCATAGGTTTCAGCGCCAAAAACCGCCATACCCACGGTGGTATCCACATTCACGGGTTTGGCGGGCCAAAGCTGACGGGGAATCCAGAGATAAACAATTCTGAACAATGTCGCGCCATACTGGTAGTCAAGATATTCCGGTATTGCGGCCATAATATGGGCCGTTTTACTGACATCAATACCATTGAGTCCCAAAATTACCGGCTCAAACAAATGAATTACATTGAAATCAGACATGCTAAATTGGTCAAACCTGTTTCCCGCTCTTAACCCGGTCATGTATCTGACGGAAATTAAGACAAACAAAAAAAGAATAGCAAATTTAAACAAAGGAAATTTCTTGTTACGCAGGTAATATATAATTACCACTATATTTAAAAGCCACACCGCAAAACCACCTCTTGTTTGGACGAAAAAATAGAAAAAAAGCGACGTTGTGGATGATATTACAAAGGCCAAAAAAGCTGTGATCTTTTTAAAATAAACACGCCGCTCGGAAACCATTTTTACAAGAAGAAGACAGTATGCTATATCTGATAAATTTACCAACCATCTTAAATAACCGTATACCTTATACTCGCCCAGATCGGTAGAAAGGCCTCGGTAACGGGAAATATTATCCATTGAGATCTGCCCGGTTGTGTTTTTAATATACAAATATAATCCTATAAAAGAAAGTAACTGCAAAACTATAACGACAACCCAAAAACGTTTTTCAGCCCAATTATCCGATTGAAAAATCTTATATGATATTTTGCGGGACACGCCGGGTCCTGCGAGATAACCGAAGGTCATCATGCCCATGCCGATCAAAAGCATCAACATGGGCACCAGCAGAAAATCTTTGGAACGACCAAGCAGAAATATATCATTGATTCTATCACTATCTGGAATGTCGAATGTAATGTAAATTGCACGCACGAACACACCGATGAAGACCCCATAGAACATCCAATTCCAGGGAGAAAACCAATCAATCTGCCGGGTGCGAAGGAACGGCACAGTTACGATGCCCATGATAACGGCTGATAGTGAGATAAGGAAAAATGAAGGCTCAAAAATTCCAACAAACATAAGTGGCGCGAGGAATACAAAGCCGACTGCCGGTGCCCAGTGAGTGCCCGACTTTGTCAGGGATATGTGTTCGCTTGTCATAGGTTTCAGTTCCCGGGTATTATCCCGCATGACGCTCAGGCTGTAGGCTACGCGGGCTTAAGCCCGCCGCGTCACTACGCTTGCGCTCCGCAAGCGGCGTGGCAACCCAGTGAAGTTTTAACCACGAAACACTAAATACACGAAAGTTTACCCGCCTTAGGCTGCGCCAGAGGCGACCAGGGACATTTTTACCACGGATATCGCTGATGACACTGATGTCAGTCCAACTAACAAACCGTTTATTTATCTACATCTCTCTCTGTTACCCGCCTGCAACGCTGTAGCACTGCGGGCATGTCCGTGCCATCCGTGTAATCCGTGGTGAGTAATTACGGTTTCGATTCAAACGGTGTTATACGAGTTCATACGCTTCCAATCCGATATCCGGAATCCGCTTCCAGATTGATCGGTCCACTGGAGCGCCGGATACAAGCGACTGGATCAGCGTCGCCGCCAGTTCCCCGGAATGACCATCATGGCGCGTGCCAACAGTGGCGCAATATAACTTGGCTTTCGCCCGCACCGAGGGCTTATTCCTGGAGAGTTCTTCGATGCAACGACATACTTGCTGCGGTTCCGAGAAATATTCCACCAACCCATAGTGCTGAAAACCATACCAGTCAAGTTTTCTTTCAGTAAAGTCATAATACAATGGAAGAACATCCATAAGGGCCGCTTCCAGGAGAATACCTGAGTCACCGGCGATAACGGAATCCACCCTTCTCAGGAAATCAAAGGAAAGTTCTAGCCTGGAATCCGAAAATTCAACACCGTATTTTCCGGCTAAGTCTTGCCACTCGCTCACTCTGAGATCCGCATTATGAGGCCGAAGGATAAGCGGCAGTATTGTAAACTCCTGGCGAATCTGCGCCAGCAATTGTTCTGTCCGAAGCAACGGCCCCAAATCATTTGTACAGACACCTATCGAATGCACCCGTGCCTGAACATTAATATGCCGCAAATATGCGTCGAACTTGGGCATGCCGATCAGAAATATTCGCACGGGCGTCATGCCGGCGTGAGCCAACCTGCTCAACGCAACCCGCCCCTCGAGCAAAGCGTAATCAGACTGCAGTGGTGATATGATCGCCGGGATGGAGGCATGCTGCAAATAAAAAGCGGGAATATGCTCGTCACGGGCAGCCTTGTACAACACACGGTGATATGTATAGAGGTGATTCGCCAAGACAACTGCTCGTGGCCTTTGCCGTTGGAACCACATCCTGGCGGTGATATAGAGCCCATAGGACAGCCAGTAGTGATCGAATATATAGCCAAACGATTTCTTCTTATAACCTTTGGCTTTCAAGAAATGGTTCACCACCAATGGTAAATATGCACAGGATAACGTATAGGCCCAGACAAACGGGAAAGGAAAAGGGGCTTCATTACTGCCCGTGAGATAAGCAGTCGGCATCCGGGCAGACACAGGCTTCAGGCTATCTATCTCGTTTTTTGATAAAGCGAAGAAAACAAAGCCTCCCGGAAGCATAGTTGTACGCCTTCGATGCCAGTATTCGATTAAACTTTTATAAAAGTGCCGGAAATAAATGCCGATTCTTACCGTAGCGCCCTTTCTGGGGAGACCATTGACCTTCATCCAATACCCACTTGATAATGTATTTAGAGATTCAGAACTAAACTCATAAGCGAGGTCAAAAATGTCCAACTTAGACGCTTCACGAAACAATGATAAGTAATATTTGATCTTCATTTGTAACTATGCAGGTTGTTGGATGAACTTCGGATCATTTTGAAACAATCTCCCCGCCGTGCCATTTACGCCGGCAGTTCAGAAAAATTACTAAATTCCAGGGGAATAAAATAATAATAGATAAAAGATAGGCCGAAGCCACGCCGATGGCCCCAAATTTGCGACCCAAGATCAGCGACGACAAACCGATTATAACTCCCGCTACAATAGAAAGAACCATATACGGCTCCCTTTTATGGGCCCGCAAATAGACCGACGTCGGATGCAAGACACTCCCCACCACAACACCAAGCAGTAATAACGCCATTGGCAAGGGAGGCAAAAGACGTGCCGCCAAGGGATAATGTAATATATTCAAGCCATAAACCAGCAACCATATGGCCAGCCCGCCCGCCAATAGCACGCTGAGCACTACCGCGATAATGCGATAAAGGATATGATCAATTGCCTTATATTCTTTGAGGGCGATCATAACTGCGAATTGAGGCCCTCGCGGTGCGCTCCACATTGCCGCCACGCTCCCCAAGGCCCCGACAAGCGCCCAGGACATACCGAATTGTCCCGCCGCCACCGGTCCATGAAAATGAAACAGTATCGGTGTAAATATATAATACGTAAAATAACCGCTCAGGTAACTAACGGCCGTGCGCCACTGAACCTGCCAGATTTCACCCCACCAATTGACACACGCGCCAGCTGGTCTTGAGAAAAAGGATTGAAGGAAATGCCGGTAGCGCCGCAGGAGAAAGACGGCCGCCCAGACCAGCAGAATCATTGTTGAAATTGAAGCCGTCCATAAACCGGCGCCAAGTGATATTGAAGTCCAAATCGCCAAAGTAACAAACACGGCGCCAACCGTCCGGAAAAAATACACCTGAGAGACCTGATTGCATCCCTCAAGCAATGACCACACCGGCATCAACGCCATATTAATGCCGCTAAGAATGCACAAGGTAAACCACGGCGCTACCCATGTTACGCCTGCATTGGGCGACCGGGAAAAGAACAGATAGCCGGCCGTTCCGATACCAAGGGCAACGATCGCGCCAGCCATTAAATACCAGCGGAATGATACCCGTCCCAGGCTGACCAGCCGGGAATATGCGTCGGCATCCCCCACAATCCGTCCCTGTTGATCAAGCGACAGCTTTGCCCATTCATGGCTGGCAAAATATTTAACTATATTGCTAAACCCTAATTCAACGAGAAAATTAAGCGCGAGAACACTGCTGAAAGTGTAATAATAACCCTGAACTTCTGGAGTAAAAACAATCACGATGAGAATCATCGTTACCGGCCCGGTCATAACCCCCCAGCCGGTACCCATGATTCCGTAGACCGTGGCACGGGTAACCTGGGCACGGAGTAACAACTCTTTTACCACCCTAAACACCCGCTTAAACATATGCACAATAAAAGACATTTATTCTATTCCAGCCAATCGCGATGCTGGCGCAAAAATACCGTACCGATCCGCGCATGGATATCACAATTGCGGTCGGATGGGATATATTGCCGAAAGGTGGCCCAGAACCGTTGCTGCAGGTCCTCATCTCCCGGCTGCGATTGCCATTGACCTTTCAAGCGCTCATCCACCTCTATGGCCAAGTCACAAATTTCTTCAGGCGTATTACAGATGAGTTCGACGCCGGCTGCTTCATACTCCTGACTCGTGCAAGCGCATGCCAGGCCGGTCTCAAACAGCTCGCGGAGGCTGAGAAAGCGTTGTTTTTCCCTGTGCCAGGAGCGTTTGAGAATGATAAACCATGGTTCATAGTCCTTTTCAAAAAAGTTGGACAACAAAGTAAAGTTTACCATCAACAAAGGCTTACGGAAGATTAGTGGTATGCACCAAATCCCTGAATCATTACCAAGAAAGAAAGCCCCATGAGCAAGCAGATAGATATCCATAAATTCGCTTCGCAACGGGCTGTTGGCGTAGTCGATAATCTTGGGGTCAGGTGAGGTAAGAGCCTCCTCCACTATCGAACCAACACGGACAACGTAGTAACCTCGTTTGCTCAATTCCTCGGCAGCGGAGACCATGGTCTGCACGCTAAAGTCACGATAATCGTGATAAGCCCAGCGACCTCCCAATGCCTTATCTAGGTATGCGCCATCGCGGTTATGAATGCAGACCCAAGAGGCACCCGAAGGGATGCCCAATTTCCGCAGTAATGCCTGACCCCGGCAATGTTCTTCAGCGGTGAAACCCAGATGCGACTTAGTCGCCAAAAAGAGTCTGTAATCCGATCCCCGGTCATAGAGTTTCACATGATGCACCTCGCCGCGAGTCCAGAATCGGCAAGCGCGGTCCAGGATGTTCCACAGCCAGGCCCTCGGAGTAAGACACAGGGTCCTTGCCCACATCATTTGGAGCTGGCGGTTGCAAGCCGGTTCGGGACAGCCGATGACATCTATAGTTCGCCTGCGCGGATTCTCGTGATCATGGGCACACAGATAGGCTTCAGTGTCAGCGGCAAAATGCCCAATACGCTGGCTCACAATTGTCCCAAAGCGCAGCCGGACGAAGGGGCGGATGGCCACGATGAACAACACCAAGGGCGCCGCCCCGATGATACCTATCAGAGACAGAAGTCTTCTCGGCAGTAATTGGCTGAACAATTGCACCTTGCGAGCAAATACGGGCCAACCGCCTGCTTTCAGTTGATCAATCTGACGTTGCAAAAAAGATTGTTGGTTAACCCTTAACATTGCGCTTCTTCATCCTCCTTTGCCAGGAAAGCCCTGCGGCTTGCCGCAGGAAACTTCACTTTATCCTTAATCCATGGCGCGAAGATAGCGCTCTTTGATATAAATCCCATTTTCGGCATGGAAAAGTTATCCAAAAGTTAATTTTAGCTCTTTCCATGGGTCAATAATACATGCATTTTTAGAAATTAGGAGAGAGGGGGCTAAATCGAAAAGCTGACGATTGACTACAAATAACTTTTTATACCAACACTGATATCGCTAAACCTGAAACCAGGAAGCACCTCAAAAATCCTGTGATTATCAAATATCAGATCAAAATATCTTTCATTGTCACGCGGCACATGCCTAATTTCATAGCCCAAATTCAATAAACTGCCTATGAGATGCGCCGTTTCAATAAGTGACTTGGGTTGCCCCGTGGCCACATTTAAAACACCCTTATATTTTAAAGGCAAAATTTCTTTAATCAGCCGGCATAAATCATCAATGCTGACATAATCCCTCATGGATTGGCCGGTCCCATGAATATATACGCGCCGCTCGCTTTTGATAGTTGCCACCATTTGTCCAATAACGCTTTTATCGCGTGGCGAATAACCGAATACGCCCGGAATCCGCAGGATTGTGGCCGGATAATCCAGATTACCTGAGGCACCAAGCATCCATTCGCAATCGAATTTACTCAAACCATACCATGTGTCGGGGTTAATGATTGTATTTTCCGTGATAGGCAATATAGAGTTTTTACCATATACATCAACCGAGCTAAGATAAATAATTGAACTGATGCTGATCTGTTTTGCGTTATCAATAAAATTTTTAACCATGCTTATGTTTTTTATGAATGAGCCGAATGAATTTTCAACGGATCTGTTAATTGAGGGCAAAAAAATCACTCTATAATTGCTTCCCTTGAGGGATTTAAACAAACCAGCGACAGCGTCGGCGTCCAGGAAATCACAATCTTTCGATGAAACAGCAATGACATTGTCTTTGCTGTGGCATTTTAAGTAGTGGAGTAAATATTCTCCAATATAACCGTCTTGACCTATGATAATTACTTCAGGCACGGCTCAGCTCTTTCTTCGAGGCGGATCAACTAAATGTCCAATAATAGTCACCGGTATAACCGACCTCTTTGAAAAGGTCTTTCCAGTCATTAACATGCATTGCTGTTAAACATGTTACCACCCATTTAAAGTGACGTTCACGTTCCTCGTCATTTCGCCAGGCATCCACCACAATAAAGGCATTTAAACGAGAGACGCGCTGTATTTCACGTATTGCCTGCTTACATTTATCTAACGGCAGATTGTGAACCGTGTTGATTGCGGTAACAAGATCAAAAGACTTGTTCGGGAAGGGTAATGTTTTGGTGTTTCCAACTTTTATATACGGTTTAACGTCCGCCATAGCATTTTCATAAGCATACTCTGAAATATCAATCCCGGCGATTGTAGCCTGCGGCATCAACAGTTTAAAGTCATGCAGCATAAATCCCTTACCACAGCCGACATCCAATATGGAGGCGTTTTCAGAAAGTTTATAGTAGTCTCGAAGATAACTAACCGTTTCCGTCCAGAAGCGCGGATGATAATAATACCCGCCATAGCCATGCCTTCTATCCCCATCAAAATAATCCTTCCCGAATTTGCGCGCAATTTCAAGGTCAAGATTGTTGACTGTTGCCCGGGTTTCAACAGGTTTATTGGAGCGAGGATAAAATTTAATCAAATTTACTTCAGCCATGTCGTCCACCTTGAATCAGAATGGTCCCTTAAACTCTTTATTAGGTATATCAAGAGGATGTTTTTGAACAATCCCCAATTCTTCTTCCGTCTTTTTGGCTTTACCGAGCATGATGAGCGAAGCATTAATGATATGTATTGCGCGAGGATAGTAATATTTGGTTAACCCCGGACTGCTAGGCGATGGCAAATCAGGCAGTGTAATACGGATGGGCGCGCTTTTAAGATGGTCATAGGCTTCCTCCACGGCCAGCGCCGTTATTTCGGCGGCAAATCCGAGCGTATGCCACGCCGTATCAGCCACCACCAAATGGCCTGTTTTCCTGATTGATTCTAAAATTAGGTTCTTATCTAACGGGCGCAATGAGCGCACGTCAATAACCTCGGCATCAACCCCGATCTTTTCTAGAATCTTAGCTGCGTATAAAGCTTCTAACACCATATATGAGGTAGCTACTATGGTAACATCGGAACCGGTCCGAGCCAGACGCGCCTTGCCCAGAGGCACGCGGTATAAATCTTTTGGTACCGGTCCGAAAACGTTATGTAGCCAGCGATGTTCAAGGAAAATCACCGGATTGTTGTCTTCAACCGCAGAAATAAAGAGTCCTTTTGCATCATATGGCGTTACCGGCATAACAACTTTTAAGCCGGGCACATGAGCAAACATAGCTTGCAAGCTTTGGGCATGCTGGGGCCCCTGCCCCCAGCCACGGCCGATAAACATTCTGATGACCAACGGCATAGACGATTGCCCGCCAAACATATAATGCCAGTTGGCTGCTTGATTCATGATTTGTTCAAACGCTAAAATTGCAAATTCAATCCGATGATGCGCCATAATCGGGCGCATTCCTACAAGCGCTGAACCGATCGCAACTCCGGTCATGCCATTTTCGGATGTGGGCATGTCCATAACTCTTAATTTCCCGTA
>VSJD01000291.1 GCA_008636095.1 Kiritimatiellota bacterium
AGTTCGCCGCCCAGCGCGTCGTGGATTTTAAATCGCTGGTGGATGGCGGCCTGGTGGCCCAGTGGTCCTTCGTGCCGCAGACCCGCACCAAAACCCAGCTTCTGCCTGCCCAAGCCCTGTACAAAGGCAAGGAATACAAAATCAATCGCCTGCCGACGGAAAAAGAATATGACGACTTGCTCTTCGGCTGGCTGATTGAATGCGGCGTGACCAGTAACTCGGTCATTTTCGTCAAGGACGGTGTGACGGTCGGGATTGGCACAGGTGAGCAGGACCGCGTCGGCGTGGCGGAAATTGCCCGTGACAAGGCTTACCGCAAACTGGCCGACCGGCTTTGCTGGGAACAGCACAAAATACCCTACAACGATTTGAAAGATGCAGGCATCAAGGCCGAAATTGACCGTGAGGTCAGCCGGCGCAAAGGCGGGATCATCGGGAGCTGTATGGTTTCCGACGCATTTTTCCCGTTCCGGGATGGTGTGGATGTCGGCCTGCGTGAGGGCGTTACGACCGTGATTCAGCCGGGCGG
Source organism: Kiritimatiellota bacterium (assembly GCA_008636095.1). Lineage (GTDB taxonomy): Bacteria > Verrucomicrobiota > Kiritimatiellia > JAAZAB01 > JAAZAB01 > VSJD01. Next base: position 530 of record VSJD01000291.1, read on the forward strand.
ATCGGACCGGGATTTCGAGAGCATCGAAGCCTGTAACGAAGCCAAGGTTGCCATGGTCTTCACCGGCCAGCGCTGTTTCAAGCATTAACCTGATCGCAACTATTCAACACCCTCTTTAATCAGCCGCTGTTGGCCTGTTGATTAATGGGCATACTGTGGCCGCGATTGGCGATCGCGGTCCGGGGTCAGCGACCCCAGCCACAAACAAGATAGGGTTAACACGTTATTGGACCTGAATAGTTACGAATTAATTAATGCAAAGGCGTTTACCTGTCCGGACAATCAGAATCCTGCGCTTCCAGGCGGGTGATATCCAGCAGGTCGGCCGGCGGCTTTTTTGGCTTTAAGCAATTGGGTTTTACCTATAATTTCGACAGATCTTTGAAGTCGGGATTCGACGGCATGGTTTCCTCGGAATAGCTCGGCTTCCACGACCATATCCCAGGCGGCGGCAAAACGCTCTTCGACGCTTTGGGACTGCCAGAATCGGCGGTCAAAATCGCCCCGGTCCTCGTCCCGCCGAATCAGGCGTTCCACGATATTGCGATTGCGTCGGCGGGGTGTTTCAGACTTAAGCATAACGTTATTATGGCATCGGCCGCTGAATCAGGCAAGAAAAATTGTGGATGAAAAATTAGGGCGGACGCGGTCATGTTATTTTGCCGTTAGCGACTTGGCGTTAAAGACGCCACCCAAAATCTTTTCCGCGTTGCGATAGAAGATGTTGCGGCAATCGTCGTCGCTGATCACCGCGCCCAGCACCGTGCCGATATAATAATGGTGGCTGAACCAGGGGTAATCCGTGCCGAAGATGATCCGTTCGGAACCTAATTCACCCACGAACCGTTCCAGAATCCCGCGTTCATCCATTACCGCGCAGAGTTCCAAGTAAACATTTGGGAAATCCTTGACCAGCTGAATGGCTTCATCCCAGCAACTATGGCAGGAATGCCCCAACAGGATTTTAGCTTGGGTGTAACGCTCGGCGACTTTGCGGATCACAGTTTGCCCATCGTACACGCTATTGCCCCACGTGTGCAGTAGGACCGGCAGGGCGCGCGCCTCCGCCAGGGCCCAAGCGGGTTCATTGCGCGGATCGGTGATGGGGATGGCGTGATAATCGGCCAGCAATTTGAAGCCCACGTAGACGTCAGTATAACGATCAAACGTGGCAACATCTTTTTTTACCTGGTCCGGATAATTTGGATTGATGCCGCAATAGGCGCGCAGGCGGTCGGGGAATGCGCGCACGGCTTTGATATTGGCCGCGTTGCCGATATCCGGCGCCATGAGCGCCGCATGATGACAGAACACCAGCAGGCGGATACCAACGCGTTTCAATACGGTGTCGGCCTGGGCCGCCGTTTCCCGGTTGATATGCAGTCCGTAAGAAGGGCCCATGTGGCCGTGCAGGTCGTAGATCGGGCAATCCGGCACGCGTCCACGGGCAAAGAATGCTTTTTTTAAATCAGTCGTTTTTTTCATAACTGGGCACCCTGAATCAAGCCTTCCAGATTGGCCGAAGCGATTTTTTTCTTGTCCGCTGTCGGAATGGCGGCATGCTGGATTGCCAGCATGGCGCCTTCCGGATAACGCTCCGGGAAGTTGGAACCGAAAAGCAGTCGCTCGGCGCCATAACGTGCCACCGTCTCTTCAATTCCGCCATCTTCCAGGGACAGCAGGCTGGTTTCCAGAAAAACATTGGGATAGGTTTCCAGCAAGGGCCAGGTAAACCGGTCCGAATTCCAGATTCCGATGTCGCAGAGAATGCAGGTCAAGTTCGGGAACTCCGCCAGGATCTGGTAAACAACCGGCCAGGTAACACTGCTTTTTTCCAGCGAGAGCAGGAGCGGAATGCGCCGTTCCGTGACCTCATCCAGAAACTTACCGAAGACCACACGGTTGAGCAGGTAACGATGATAATCTGGAAAGGCGCGCAACGCCATGATGCGGTTCCGTTGCATGCGCCGGAAAAAATCGGGTGTGATGATTTCGTCCGTCTGGGGCGGCAGGATCACCCAGCATCCGTACATGTTTTTCCGGCCGGCAAGGGCCTTGGCCAAAAGCCGATTGCCGTCGGAGGCCGCATAATCGCGCTGGGCCACGTGCCAGACCAGCCCCTTAGCAATACCGGCATGGGCCATAACCCGCTGCAGATCCGCGGCCGTCTTGGCCGGTTGATATACCGTCCGGATCGGCCGGCCGAAGCAAAGGTTGGCGTCAAAAAAAGTCGGTTTCATAGGCTTGCTCCCGCTTTTCGGCAGTTAATCCGGGTTTTTTCAGTGGCATCAATTTTAATGTTCCGACCCTCAAATAGGGGGTGAACCTGGATTATTCAGTTACAAACGTTTGATGTGCAACAATTCAAAACAATGGCCCAACAACAGTTCCTCCACACACGGCGCAAACGGGAAACAAGACGGCAACTGTTTTGGGCAGTCATAGCAGGAATACCACCCATACAAGCTCTTGTCTTGATAGGTTTTGGCTGTCGGCAGATAGCCAATATTGCCGCCGGCATAACCGACCGTGAACAGCATGGGTAATTTTGCCCTAAGCTGCAATCCATACTCGCAAAACACTTCCCCAGGCAAGCCGATGATATTGAGCGCGCCCAATCCGATGCGTTGAATCGGCACATTTGGCAGGGTGGTTTGTTTCAACATGGCCCTGGCCTGGAGCGCCCAATTGCCTATAAACCGTTCCGTATCATGTCCCGGTTTGTCTTTGTATTTTGCCAGGAACTCATCATGTTCCTTTTGGATCGTTGTTAAATCATGCGCCTGCAAGGGAATCTGAATCCGTTGCTCAAGGCCGATTAGCTCAGTCACCTCCACGGATTTAGCCTGGGGCTCAGCCAACAGCATCTGTTGACACATGCTTTCCCCGTATAGCGTGACAAGATCTTCAGGATCTTCGGCATCGCCGAACAGGCTGACCGGATTAATGTCCCCGCAAAATCCCTGGAATACAACACCATGATGCCCGCGTTTCTCGATGGCCTGAACCAACCGGCCCGGCCAGTCCGCCGAGACCGCCACGTGTCCCTTCATCATGACCGGATGGCAGGCATAATTGAACATATAGATCTTATTCTTTTCCAATCGCTCGAAGATCGCCGTGGTTAACTTCGGATCAATGGTTTGAAAACTGTCGTTACAACGGTTAAAACCAATAGGCGTAATGGTCTGGCATTGAAGCCGCAGGGTCGCCTTGCTCCGGTCAGCCCCGGCCGCCCGCACAGCCTCGGAAATAGAGTGTGGGACTTTTGCCAGATATTCCGGCACTATTGCACCACCGCAGTTTTTTAACGGCATGGAAGCCGGCCCCGTATGCGTATGGGTGCATGACAATAAAATATGCTCCATGGGAATATCGTTCTCGGCCGCAACTTGCTTGCGGATGGTATCCGAGAACTCCACGGAAAAGCCAATCAGATCGCAACTGATCAGGACAAGCCGAGCCGGCCCTTTTTCCAGCCAGACGGCATGCGCCTTTAATTCATCCAAAACGGATTCTGCCCGCCGGATCTTCCCGCCATAACCGCATAATTCCGTGCCAAGGGGTGGCGTGACGGTTGCCTCGCCATAACCGGCCAATAAGTCATTCATTTTTCATATCCTTTCGAATGAAACGCATCCGCAGTTAGTATCACACGCTGGCCGGCAATCCCAACACAGAAGGCTGGTTCTCATGGACTTGCCGGATCGCCTGATTCAAATCGAAAACATATCCCTTGCGCTTAAGCGTGATGGTCTGTCCTTTGGTCATCCTGGCTGTAAACAAACCGTCTTCTGATTGCACAGTGCCGCCGCTGATATCCACGGCGCCGCCCGCAAAGGGATCAAGCAGGCGCAGGATTCGATCAACCGTGGCCGTGACGCAGACCCAAACCGTTTGCCCCATCCGGCGCGCCGCCGACACACGGAACGCGCCTTCGGTCAGCTGGTTGGAAAACACCAGATCGCGCCAACAAGCCGGAACAGCCGGAAATATCCTGATTTTATCGCCCCATCCCTGGACGAGCATATCACTTATCCCGGCGCTTACCGCACAATTAGCTTCCATCGTAAACGGTGCCTGGCGCAGCCATTCATCACGCATGTGTTGTTGACATTTATGCCAAGGGGTCTTGTCAACCAAATAGCGATTGGGTTCCAAATCACGATTAAAATGCAAGCCATTCGGACGTATCCAGTGATAAGCAAATTGTCGCAAACAGTCGTACGCCCAAGCCCCTTGTCCCAATACCGAAGCAAAGCTGATCATTTGTGCATAAGTATGCCCGGCCCATCCAGTTTCTCCCAGGGCAAGGTAATGTTTCACGCTTGCTTCAATAATTCTTCTTTCCTGCTCGTTGCCTTCGATCGTCAAATCCATTGCCGGATGAATGGCCATCAAATGACTGGGATGAAGAAATGAGATATCCAATAATTTTCCCGGCCAGAGGCATAGTTCCTTTTTTTCCGAAAGCGCATAAGGCGCCAGCTTGCTCTTAACCGTTCGCGCCGAAGGCGTCAAATCGTTAAGGCCCAACGCGGCCTCCATTTCTATGATCCAATCGCAACATTTCCGAATTAACGCCAGATCAATGTTGGGATCCTTGGCGATTGATTTTTCCGGCCAAAACAGGCCGTATTCCGGGCTGGTGGAAAGCGGCACGTGCAAGCACCCGTCCTGTTCTTCAATCAGATACCCGTCCGTTTCCAAAATCAGATTGCCATGGTAAAACCGGAAAATATCCGCAATAATCGGATAACCCGTAGCGCGCAGCCAGGTTATATCTTGGGAGTAGCGCCATCTTAGCCAGGCCAGCCAGCCCGTCCAACCGGAATGGCTCCACGCAAAGGCCATTAACGGATACCATACTCCCGTCGGGAAAAATTTATAGAATGTGCCCATTATTTCGCCCGGCCAATACGTGCCTTCCGTTCCAAATACTTTACGGGTAAATGCGCGCGCCCGGGGGAGGCAGGCCTTCATATAATCGCACCATGTATCCAGCAATTCCAGATGCCCCGAGGCACAAGCCGGCCAGAATGTTTCCTGAACATTCAGGTCCAGATGATAATCGCCGCGCCACGGGGGAATGACGCCATCCATAGTCCAAACACCCTGAAGTCCCGGAGGCATGGCGCCGGGCCGCGCCGAGGATCCCAGCAGATAGACCCCATAAAACCATAATATTTCCATTGTTGGCTCAGGCAAATAAACCGCCGACCTCGACCAGAAATCGCGCCAGGCCGCCTCGTGTTCCCGGCGCAACGCATCAAATCCGGCGCGCTCGGCGTCCAGCCAGGCCGCTAACGCTTTTTCTTCCGCCGCCTCGATACCCGCCGCACAGGCAATCGCCATAAAATAGTCGGGGCCCTGCGCATTCCAAATCAGGGCGTAACAGGGTCCTCCGGGAATCTCCTGGGAATAGAAACGCCGCGGACCGTCGCTTTTTTGGCGGGCCGGCGGATGGCCCAATTTGGCCATGCTCTCACAAACTTCACCAAGTGGTTTCAGGCGCAACTCGGCTGTGGCCGGTGCATTTTTTGTGCGCAGACAAAAAACATCACGCGTTCGATGAACAAATCCAACGACATCATGATTGCCGTTCGCAGTCTGCAAACACCCCTCCACGATGGCCCGGTCAATATCCAGCCGCATCTCATATTCCCGGACCTCGCCAAGGCATAATTCGGCGCGGCCGATGCTGAGTTTCGTGGGTGTTACCGCATTTTCCTTTAGCCCGCGATCCCCAAAAATAGCCAAGGCTTCATCATATTTACCCTCTTTGATTAGTTTGCGCAGATTGGCATAATTATAGTCCGGATGCTGCCAAAACGAGTCGTCCATCCGCGAATCCCACAGATCGGCACAATCCAGCGTCATTTTCAGAGGATTTCCATCGCCCCACAGCATGACCCCAAATAATCCATTACCTAATGGCAATCCATCCTGCCAGATTAGTGGCGGCGATTGATGCGCAATCACATGTTGGCTTGGCATAGAAAATGGCTCCTTATTTTTGACCGTTTTGTTATTGTCTTGTGGTTCACAGGGCAACAGGCCCATAAAATAGAAATTAACCGGGTGGTTTGCCACTAATATTTCATGTGCTTCGTAACTTTGTGTGATGTTTCCCTTTGCTTAATTCCGCCGCCTGATCTTCTTTTTTCTTTGCCGTTCCGGATACTTAAGGCACTAAAGCCAGGTTCACAGGCTTGCTCCCACTTTTCGGCAGGCTTCGATCCGCGTGCGGACCTGGGCTTTCGTCCAATCCGGATGAAGCGAGATATAGACTGTCCGTTTCAGGATATCCAGCGTGCGCGGGCACATATTCTTGGTGTAATTCAGGCGCAAGCCCTTGTTCTTCGGCATGCGATAGGGGTTCATGCCGGGGGAATGTCCCACGCGATGTTTGAGAATCGGATCCCAATTGGAATACACGTGTTTACCGCTGTCAATCGGCAGTGTGCCGCCAACGCCTTCGGCCTTGGCGAATGCCCGGGCAACAGCTTCACTTTCAAATTGAAAACTGACCACCACGCCGCAATCGCCCTTCGGATCGTTGGAGGGCGCGAAGCGCATACCGGGTTTGCCCTTCAGCTCGGCAACGAACCGCGCGCGAATCCGGCGCAGATCGGCAAGCATGCCGGCCAGCCGCTGTAACTGCATGCGCAGAATGGCGCCCATGATTTCCGTTGCCCGGAATTGGAATCCCAGGAAGACCGGCATACTGAAATTGCCGGCATAGGGCCGGAAAGCCGTGCCGCTGTCGGAATAAATGGAGGCGCGTTCATAGATCGTGGCATCATTCGTTACCAGGGCGCCGCCCTCACCGGCGCTCATGATCTTGAAATCGTTGAAACTGTAGGCGCCAGCCTGGCCCCAGCTTCCCAGGCGCTTGCCCCTGAAACTGCCGCCATCCGCCTGACAGCAGTCCTCCAGAACCTTGATTTTGTGTTTACGGGCAATGGCTGTCAGCGCCTTCATATTCGCCGGGATGCCGCAGATATGCACCGGAATAATGGCTTTGGTGTGCGGCCCGATCTTTTTTTCCACGTCACGCGGGTCGAGGGTCAGGGTCTCGTTAATTTCGGCCAGGATGGGAATGGCACCGACCATCAGGACGGCGGCGGCGGTGGCCATGAACGTATAAGCCGGCACGATGACTTCATCGCCCGGACCGATGCCCATGCCGGCCAGTCCGGCCATCAGGCCCGCTGTGCCGCCGCCGGAGAGCAGGAGGGCATGCTTTACGCCAATCGTGTGGGCCCATTCCTTTTCAAAGCGGTTGGCTTCCTGCAGGTGGCCGGTCTTGGGGTCGCCCACCCGGAACATTTTTTGGGCCTTGATCACCCTGCTGACTTCGTCAATTTCTTTCTGTCCTAAGCGATACATAAGACCTCCTGTATGTATGTCATCGACTGTGAACATGCAATACGATTAAAGACGGTTTTTTAAAAACATTGCAATCATAGCAATTTTCCCGTTCATTCGACTATAACGGAAATGGTCGAAGATTGTCTTTTCTTGTCTTTGCCGAAAAGACGTTGTGCGTGCGGAGCGTGTCTCAAGCACGGCGTTTTTTGGCGTTGGCCCAGGTGGTAGGTGTCAGACCGGTGGAGGACTTAAAAAAACGGCAAAAATAAGCTGACGAGCCGAAACCGAGTTGCTCCGCCACGGCCTGCACGGTGATCCCCTGGGCAAGCAGTTTGCCGGCGCTCTCCAGGCGCAGGCGATTGATATGGCGACGCAACGACTCATTGGTATATTTGTGAAACAAGCGGTCAAAATAGACTGCTTCGTAGCCCGCCATGTGGGCCAGGTTACGCAGGGAGAGATCTTCGTTCAGGTGCCCGGCAATATAAGCGCGGATTTGCGTGACGACACTCTTGCCGTGCTCGGAAACGCTTCCGTTGTCAACGGCATTCGTCCGCCCGAGCCAGGCCTGCAACAGCACCAGGATTGTCACTGCCTTCAGCCTGGCCAGGGCCAGGGGCGATCGGTTACCGGCTGCGCAGGCGTTCCAATATTCCGTCAGGCACTCGACAAAGGGGCCCTGGAGCGGCATAAAGCCGGTGGCGGATTTGCCGGCCAAGATGCGTCCGTTCCGGATCACAACTTCGTTGGCGGTTATCCGATGCGGGCCGATAAGGTGCAACCACAGGTGGCGGCTGTCGGTGTGCGCGGCGGAATATCCAAAATCATGCGGTTCCCCTTCGTCGAACAGAAAAACCGTACCGGGAGCGGCCCGATAAACGCAACCGCCAACGCCCAACGGACCGCACCCCTTGAGCACAATCATTACTTCGCGGCAGGCATGCTGGTGGGTATGCGCCTGTATCCAATGTTGATGACACGGATACCTGGCGGCCGCCGGGCGATGTTGCTCCAATCGGCTGATCCAGACCCAGCGCGCCGGGCGCGCCATGATGCTCGTCCCAATTTCGGTGGAATCTTCGCGGCAAGCATCGGACGCTGGATTGTTCTTTGTCATATCATCCGGCTACGTCCTTGCCGATCAAGGTTTCGTGGTCCTGCGGAAAACTCTGTGTGACTCTATTCATGAACCATCAACCATGTTTTGGGATATTTCCTCAGACCTTCGCGCTGACGACCATGGCATAGGCGTTATGGTTATGGATGCTTTCCATGTTTTCGCTTTCCACCTGGAACCAGATGATGCGCTTATCCTGTCGGAGTTTCTGGGCTACGGCCCGGGCCATGTCTTCGGCAAAGCGCGGCCGGGCATAGGCTTGTTCGGTCACCTGTTTTTCATCCTCGCGCTTAAGCAGGGAATACAAGCCGGAACTCGCTTCCGCCTCGGTAATGGTAATCAGTTCCTCGATCCAGACCAGCTCGTGACTGCGCACGCGCAGTGTGATCCAGGAGCGCTGGCTGTGCGCGCCCTGGTCGCTGATTTCCTTGGAGCAGGGGCACAGGGTGGCCACGGGCACCACGACTTCCACGATTAAATCCTGGCCTGCCCCGAGCGCAGTCGAGGGGGCATGCGGCTCATGCTTACGGTCAAACGAGGCCAGGAACGCGCACTGGTAATCCATCAGGGAGCGGGTCTTCGACACCGGGGCGGTTTTTTCCACGAAATAGGGGAACCGGATTTCCAAATGCGCCGTGGTGCAGTCGAACCGGTCGGTCATCGTCCTGAGGATGGCGCCGATATTGCGCAGGGAAATTTTGCCGCGCTGTTCGTTGAGGACTTCCACGAACCGCGACATGTGGGTGCCCTTGAAATGATGAGGCAAATCCACGAACAGGCTGACCCGCGCGACGGTATGCTGGACCTTGTTTTCGCGGTCCAGCACGTCCACGGGATAGAGCAAATTCTTGATGCCGGCTTTCCAGATGGGGATCTGCCGGTCGTCATGCTGGTTCTGGATGTCTTTTAACATGCGGGAGCAACCTTTCAAGTATTCAGCATTCGTTTAGCCATATTCGATTGATGTATCATCAACGTCCTGTAAATAAAGTATGGGAGTATGGGCGTATCGGTGTATGGATGCGTGAAGCAAACTCTTTACACCCATACGCCCAAACTCCAATACACCCACACGCTTTGAGGTTCATGGACTCATCTGCTGAGCGGCGGCTGCATGCGCTTCGTTGTAGTAATGGATCAGTTTTTTCCAATCAAACTGCTCGGCCAGTTCCTGTGCGCGAAACCGCAACGTAATGCGATCGCGCAGTTCAAGCCGCGCGAACTTGAACAAAAAGCCGGATAATTCATCGGCTGCGTTCGTGTCGGCGGTGTTTTTGCGTTTGACGACAAACAACCCTTTCTTTTCACAATCCGGGGTATGCGACAGGATGTAGTTGCCGAAGCCGGATAAATCCGAGGCTACCGCCGGAATACCACGCGCCAGGCATTCGACGGGCGTATAGCCCCAGGGCTCATAATAACTCGGGAACAGGCCGAGGTGGCAGCCGCGTACAAACTGGTCATAATCCAGGCTGAACAGCGGATTCGTGGTGGTGATAAAATCCGGATGATACACGATTTTTACGGGATCGTCGGGCTTGTTCACCAGGTTGGAACGGCGCAGTTGATTCAAAACCTCGTCGTGTTCCTGGTCCAGCAGATCGTGGGTAACGATCATGGGCAGTCGTGCGGTACGCAAGGACTGCATGGTCCGCCGCAGACGCAGGCGCCAGTAATCATCCATCAGCGTGTTTAAATCCGGCATTTGACCCCGGGCGGCGGCTTCGAACAGGCGCTCGCCCAATTGATCCTTGATGGCCATGCAGGTCTGATGCAGTTCTTCGGTCATGGCCTTATTGTTCAGCACATCCGCAAGCATGGATCGGAAAGGCTTGCGCGTAATGAGAAACATAACTACGGTAATGTCCTGGCCCGCCTGCTTCAGCATGTAATTGAGGCGCGCCAGGGCTTCGAGCGTCAGATCAAAGCCTTTGTTGCGATACTCGTAGCGGCCGGACGTAAAGGCATACAAGGTGCGGTCCAGGTTGAAGCTATAACTGGGGAAAAAGTGACCGGTCACAAATTGATGGATCTTTTCCTTGTACACCTTGTGCAGGTTTTCCGACTCATGGCGGGCAATAAACCGCTCGATATTGAGCCCGTTCGGCAGAACCAAATCCACCTCCCGGCTGAGCAGGTATTTGCATTCCATCGCCGTTACGTTGCTTACGGTTGTAAAAACATGGGCACCGTGCGCGGCGGCGCGCTCAATTTGAACACGCGTTTCAATATTGAACCGGCGTGCATCATTGTTCCAGTTGATGAACGGGAGGTGATCGTAAAACCAGGGATCGCTCATGGCCAGGTAACGCCCCAGCAGCGTTGCATGGGTTGTGAAGACGATCCCCACCGGCAGGTTTTCCCGCCGCATTTCCGGGATGGCGGCGCCCCCCATCCATTCATGAAAATGGGCAATCACGGGAGCGGGGCGCGGCGGCGGTTGACGGGTCAGTACCCGGAAAAACTCGCACACCATCAATCCAAAGGCCAGGACCTCGTTAATCTCGTGGTCATCCTTAGGTGTGCTGATCTGGTGATGTTCCCAGAAAAAATACTTGAATTCGATCAACCGGGGCATGGCGCTATGGAAATCCAGCAAAATCACCTGGGGCCGTCCCGTAACCAGCCAGTGCCCGAAATGCGCCTGGTAGCCCATTTTGTGTAATACCTGGAGCGCGGGGCGCAAAAGTTCAGGCGGTTCGGCTTCATCAAATTCGATTGCCGCCGTGGCCGGATTATAGGGCCCAATCAAACAATACCGCTCGCCCCAGCGTTCGATCATGCTGGGAATCTTGGACCGAAGCACCGTATATATGCCGCCCAACTGCTGGCATACCTCCCAGGCCACTTCAAACAAACAGCCCGCCGGATCGTAACAAGCCCCCACCGGCAGGACCTTGGGTCGTTTTTCAGCGCCGACATGCGACATGATAACCATCCTCCTTAAGGTGGCCTTCGGCCACAACAAAAGATATTTTACCACGGATATCACGGATTACAGGCATGTGGTCTGTCAAGTTGTTTGAGTAAGAATTATTAATGTTTTTTCTTCAAACTCTTTCAGA
>VSJD01000169.1 GCA_008636095.1 Kiritimatiellota bacterium
TTTTTCCTGCAAACCGGTTGTTGTGCCGAAAAATCCTGTGGGGTCCGGCACACCAAGCCCCATTATGTAAACAGACGGATCTTTAGCCATACATAGGTCTATGGCTTCATTCAGGCTTTTAGCAAATGTAATCTCTCTATCCATTCGGCACTCCTCTTGGGTATTCAGGTTGCATAAAGATGTTGATAAAGAGAAGACTCGTCGGGATAAGGCGCATTTTTTGCAAACATGAACGCATCATCAATGTCCACCTTGATTTTTCCGACCGCTTCTTCCATGTTAAATTCCAACTTATATTCTTTTATCTTCCTGGCAATCCGCTTGATGGGGTCACGCGCTTTCCACTTTTTAAATTCGTTTTCCGGCCGATACCCAAGGTGATCGTCATAATTTGGTCCGCAATGTTCACGCCAGCGATAAGTGGTAAATTCAAGAAGAGTTGGCCCGCCGCCCTGACGGGCTTTTTCTACTGCGTCCTGCGTCTCTTTATACACATCCAGAACATTATTGCCATCGCAGCGCCGTCCCTCAATACCGTGTCCGTTAACGATTTTGATCAAATTTCGATTTTCCGGTTGCCTTACCGAGAGCGGAGAATAGACAGAGTAAAAATTATTCTCGTACGCGAATATTACCGGCAATTTTTTAAGGGCGGCAAAATTAAGGCTTTCATGGAAGACGCCTTCTTCTGTTGCGGCATCGCCGAAGAATGGAACGGCGACTTGCGACTTGCCTTGCATTACAAAACCAAGCGCTACGCCAACACCGATAGGGATCGTGCTTCCCACGATGGGCACGGCGTAAAATCCAATGTTGTGATCAACCAGATGCATAGATCCGCCTTTACCGGCGCAACATCCGGCATCTCTTCCATATAGTTCGCATAACATTTTCTTCAGATCACCGCCCTTAGCCAGATAGTGGGCATGTGAACGATGGGAGCTCAACACATAGTCGTTTTGCTCCAATGCCTTGCATACGCCAACCGCCACAGCCTCCTGGCCGATGCTAAGATGCACCGGGCAGCGCATTTCCTGCTCCGGATACAGCTCGGCTATTTTTTCTTCGATCATTCTAATGCGAAGCATATCATAATATATCTCTTTGATCATTTCTGTTTTCATGAATAAGATCCTCGGTAACGAAATTAACCCTGCATATAAAAAGCTTTAATCGCCTTCAATGTATAATCAATCTGATCTGTTGAAATATACTGATGCGCCGGAAGCGTCATAATTTCTTTTGCATATTTTTCGGCCACCGGGAAATCACCTTGCTTATAACCAAGACCTTTAGCCGCTTTTTGCAGATGCAATGGTACGGGATAGTGAATTTTCGCCTCAATTCCATGTTTAATCAGATATTGCATCAAGGCATCACGTTTCTTAAAACGCGCCATATACAGGCTGAAAGTTTCCCGGTAACCTTCGGGGCGGGATGGAACAATTACGAGCCCTGCAAGCTTTTTGAGCCCTTTGTCAAGGATCTGCATGTTTTTATTTCGGATAGCAACGGTTTTCGGCACGGTTTTCAGAACATGACTGGCAACGATGGCTTGCAGGGGCTGCAAGCGCATATTGACGCCCCAGATCGAATTATGATCCCGATCTATCATCCCGTGATTTCGATACATCCGCATCCAATCCGCAAGACCATTGTCATTGGTGCTTACCATTCCGCCATCGCCCATTACATTAAGGGGCTTGAGCGGATGCATGCTCCACGCATTTGCATGGCCAAAAGTTCCAGGATGTTTTCCCCGTATGTCTCCGCCCGGCGCCATGCAGGCATCTTCCACGACTTTAAGCCCGAACTTTGCCGCTAATTTCATGATGGCCGGCATGGCCGGAGAAGCTCCCCCCCAGTGGACGGGCAGAATGGCCTTGGTTCGGCGGGTGATAGCTTTTTGAATATGGTCTATATCCATTTGATATCGGTCATCAATATCCACAAATACAGGACGAGCCCCAACGGCTACAATTGCGCCTATGGTTGCAAAGAAAGTAATGGGCACGGAAATAACCTCGTCGCCAGGACCGACCCCGATTGCCTTCAAGGCAAGGATCAACGCGTCTGTGCCGGTGTTTGTACTTATAACGTGTTTACAGCCGATAAATTCCGCAAACTCTTTCTCAAATCTTTCAACAAATGGCCCTAGTGTAAATTCCGTTGATCGAACGAGTTTCTTCCAGTCGGCGATTATTTTATCAACATCCGAGAATTGCATGGGAAGGTAATTATATGCGACTTTCATCTCAACCTCTTTTCCTGAAGAAATCGCGGATTAAAGCGACCACCTGATCCTGCTGTGCATGAGTTAAACTCGGGTAGATTGGAAGACTCAAAATACGACCGGCATGCCGCATCGTCATTGGAAAATCCGACGCTGAATAACCCAAATACGCGGCCGCCGGCTGTAAATGAATAGGCGTGGCATAATGGATAAGGACCTCCACGCCGTTATCGTTTAAAAACTTTTTCAAGTCATCACGGTACTCGGCAAGAATTACATAGGTCTGATAAACACAATGCTCACCGGGTCCCTCGTCCGGCACGATTACATAAGGTCTTAGCAATTCGTTATAGCGTAACGCTAATTGCCGCCGTTTTTCGGTCTGAGCATCCAAACGACGAAGCTGGACCCTGAGCAAGGCCGCCTGTAATTCATCAAGCCGGGAATTATAACTCCAGAAGTCACACTGTTCACGATTGACCAGTCCGTGATTTCTAGCCTGTTTCAAACGATCATAAAGCCACTGATGTTTGGTTGTTATCATACCGCCGTCGCCGATTGCCCGTAAATTTTTTAAAGGATGCAAGCTGAAACAAGCCGCATCACCCCAACTTCCCACTTTTATACCGTTCAGGCTTGCTCCCACTGCCTGGGCAGCATCTTCCAGCACAAACAGGTTGTGTTTTTTTGCAATTTCAAGAATGCCGGGCATATTTGCCGGGCGGCCGGTTAAATGAACCGGCATAATTGCCTTTGTACGGGGCGTTATGGATGCCTCCAGGCGCCCAGGGTCCATGTTCCCATCTGAGCCAATATCCACAAAAACCGGCTTTGCGCCTGCAAGGGCAATGGAAGATGCGGAGGCAATGAAGGAATTTGGCGCCGTAATCACTTCATCATCAGCTTTAAGCCCCAGGGATCGTAAAACAAGAAATAATGCATCGGTTCCTGTGGCGACACCAACCGCAAATGGAGATTGACAATATTCCGCAAATTCTAGTTCAAAAGCCGAAAGTTCCGGTCCCGTGATATAACGTCCGCTGAGCAGTACTTTCTCAAAAGCCTGTAAATAATCTGTCTTTAGAGTTGCGGCTTCGCTGCCCAGCGCCGTATAAGGTACAACCCATTCCTTTTGTGTCATTGATTCACTCCTTTTTTCGCGACGCGCAGCGCCATATCCCATATATTTATTAAATAAGAGGGAATGTCGTAAAAACAAGCATCTTCGCGTCGGACAAATTCAAGCGCCTGACCTTCTTTACATCGTATTTTCTGAACACCATCGTAACAGGTCCAGAATACTGTTAATTGATAAGGCGGCCATTTGTCAACACAATCTTCCAAATCTATAAGCCATTGCAAATCTGAGCAATTGTAATCTGTTTCTTCAAGGAACTCTCTGCGCGCGCAAGTTTCAATTGCCTCGCCGGGTTCCGCATGACCACCGGGAGGCACCCACATCCCGGCATGGCGCAGACCTTCTTTGCAATCACGCAATTGCAACAACGCGGCCCCATCATCGCGCAGTAATATGACCGCCCCCACTCTCTCGGTCATTTTACTTTCCCATTATTTCACGATTCATTCTTTTCAACCCTTCTTTTAAGGGCAGATAACCAAAATTTGGGAAAGCATTACGGCAAACAGTGATATCAAAAGGCCGATAACCTTTATGCGGCATGGGGACTTTTCTTGGCACTGTTTTGATGATGGTTGACGGTTTGAATTGAGCCGCGACCATTTGAGCAATATCACTGAAAGATGTTAAGCTTCCCGTTGCCACGTTCAGTACCCCTGAGCTTTTATAAGTTATGACAAGGCTTAGAATTTCAACAACATCTTCAATATAAACATGATCGCGCTGTTCTTCCCCCCCGCCGAAAAGCGTTATGCTCTTTCCTTCAACGGCAAGCCGCTGAAACTGATTCGGGCCGTATCCATTGTGGGTATCGCCCGGGCCATATACTAAGGTTGGCCGAAGAATGGCCAAGGGCGTTACGCATACCTGTTTCAACATGACTTCGCGAGCCAAATGCATGACGCCGTGTAGCGAGGAAGGTTCCGCGCAGGAATTTTCAGTTAATGGTTTTACATCGTCCGCATAGACAGCGTCGGAACTGATATAGATCACATGCTTGGGCGGAGATTTTTCGACAGCCGCACAGACCGCCGCCATCATGGAAATGTTCTTGAACAGCATCTGGTTGTCTTTACAGGGGGCAATTGCCGAAATGACGATCAAGGTATCTTCCGGCTGTATAATATCAATTAATTTATTGGATGCTCCAGTATCCAAAAGATTCAAATTATTGCTTGTTAATGCCAAATGAGGAATGCTTTTCTTTGACAAAAGTTTTACCAGTGCCGTGCCGATAAACCCACCGGCGCCCACTACGACAACCCTTTTGGGAATCACAGAATTTTTTACATTGTGCTTCAGCATATTTGCCACCATCAGAATCAAGACGATATCTCCGGGGGCTTGCCGAGGGTGAAGTAATTCAAACCGGCTGACCTTGCTTTTCGGGCATCGAGCATTCCGTAGGGATCAATTACCGTGCACCCCTTCATCGTTGTTGCAAGCTCTGAAGGTAAAATACTTTTGAATTCAGGCCAGGGTGTCATCACGGCAACAGCATCTGCATCCTTTGCCGCCGCCAACGCCGAGGATGCCCCTGAAACACGGTTACCCGCAACATGAGCATCAACAATTGGATCATAGGCTTTGATTTTACAGTTAGAAAGCTTTTCGATCAGCAACAAGGCAGGCGAATTTTTAGTGCTATGCGTGTTTTCCTTGTAGGCCAATCCGAGAACAGCGATTGTAGCCCCGGGATTTTGTTTCAATATTGTTTTTTCCAACATAGCAAACGGCCAATTTTTACGGCGTTGACTATTGTTTAACCAAGATGCAATAACGCCGCCATCCGTATTATGGATAGCGGAAAGGCGTAAAACGGAATTAAGGTCGCGTTCAAGATTACCACCTGAAATGCCAAGGCCGGGGACTATATAACTATACTGGCCAATCCGACGATCAAGGCGCAGGGCAGGCACAATTTCCGACCAGTCCGCGCCGATTTTCTCGCAGATTTCGGCCAAAGTGTTTGCCGCGCTGACCGAAGCGACGAGGCAAATATTGATTGATATTTTTGCTAACTCGGCGCTTTCATACCGCATTTGAAGAATCGGGCAGTTGAACATATTTAAATAATTCAGCAAATGCGGGGGCAAAGGCGCGGATGGATTATCACAACCAACAATGAAGCGCTCAGGGCGCACTGCCCTCTCCACGGCACGCCCAAAAATCAACGTCTCAACTTGATAAAACAGCCGTTTGTGATCAAGAGCGATTTGCCGGGTAAAGCCGGGAGATACCTGGGATAAAACAACCAGACTGGCATCAGATTTCAATACATTCGACACCTGACCAATGATCTTCTGAATGGGCTTTAAATCGCTTTCACCATTTTCATTCGTGGGTATATCAACGGAGATATAAACGATATCACACCCGGAAAGCGCCATTATATCTGCCGTGAAAGTTATGCGCTCCCTATTTTCCCTGAACAAATCGGCAAGTTGCGGTTCTTGAACCGGGAAGGCTGCATTATTTAGTTTGGAGATGAGTTCGGTGTCATCGTGGAAACCGATTACCTGACACCCTTGAGCTGCGGCCGCCACCGATGAGATGATTCCAAGATGAGTAAGTCCTGCAAAACCAATAATGGGTCTATTCATAATTTTTTACCCAACGCAGGCCTTGCCCGTAACCCAAAGAGGTTTTTAACCACGAAACACACTAAATACACGAAAGTTTACCCGCCTTAGGCGGCGCCAGAGGCGACCAGGGTTCAGCGAACAAATCTTTCATGTTCTATTTTTTGATAATGACAAAAATTGACGAGCAAACCGAGACGCAGTCCGGTCGCCTTGAGGTAGTTAATGATCTGGGCTCGATGTTCATCGGTCAATTGTTTCACCGCTTTTATTTCCAGTATAATTTTCCCATGGCAGAGAAAGTCGGGTTCGTAGTATTGGTCCAAAATCTCGCCTTTGTAACTGATCTGCAACCTCGGCTTTTCTTCATAGTCCAGTCCGCGCAGTTTAAATTCCTTCCTCAGGCATTCCTGATAGACGGCCTCAAGAAATCCATTACCCTTTTCCGTGTAAACCTCAAAACAGGCGCCCACTATCTGGTAGCTCTCCTCGCGGTAGATAATCTTATCCTCATCCATTTCGTGTGTTCCGTTCGTGGTTACTCATACGCCGACTTAGGAAGAACGTCGCGTGTTTATCTTGTTTTTCATTGCGGTTCCCAATGGTATTAACGCTTCCGAAGATAAGATGTGCAGCGTTTTATTAATTAGGAGGTCGTTCTCAACATTGCTGCCTTTTTCGTTAAGACATAATTTCTTAAAATACTCATATTCCAGTTTCCAGGTAGGATCAGGCTGAACAAGCGTTATAGTTTCTTCAGTAGGACGGCCGCTGGGAAGAACGCGCTTGCGCAGGGTAAATGTGCTTGGCCCCCATTTACAAAGAGAATCAATATGGGCACTGCCATTTTCCCCATAGACTTCCGCCACGAAATGATTACGCCAGCTTAATAGACTCATTTCCAGTTCAACATGAATGGGAGAAGTACCGCCGCAAATAATATGGTCAAAGGCCTTATTCTCAAAGCGCCGGGCACTCCATATCTTCAAATCGTCCGGCCAGCCCCCAAACACAAACAGGATGGTGTCCAGCAGATGAGAGCACAGATCAGGCAATACGCCAGCTCCCTTATCACGCCACCGGGAATTACGGACATCCCTTGCCGTACCATTTCCGTAGAAAAACCGGGCCCGGTAGAGCTTTCCCAGAACGCCCGACGATACCATCTCTTTCAAGCGCATGAAATGAGGTTCAAAGCGGTGGTTGTAGGCAGTATAGCAGACCACCCCCTGGCGTTTTACCAGCACTGCTATCTCCTCCAGATCTGACTGATTTTCCGAAATCAGCGGTTTTTCTACCAGCACGTTCTTCTTCTGATTCAACAGATACCGGATAAGCCCGACTTTCGGATCATCAGGAACACATAGAAGTGCCGCATCATAGCGGTCGGTTCGCACATCTTCTATCCTTCTATAATCGGCCCCTGGAACCAACGGGTCCACCGTTGCCACCACGTCCGCACCGGCGATTTGTCTGCGCTTGTTGCCCTGAATACCCAACCCAACAACAATAACCCGCATAATCTCAGCCTCCGTTATAAGCGGCCAGCTTCTCAACGGTATCTATCCTTGCCAAAACATCCTCTGTTTTAACGGGAATGTTCCCATCCATTTCACACTCGCAGGCCGCGGCAAAGGATCCCAGAATACTGGCCACGACCTCCGAACCATTAGACAACAAAGCAAGTGTTGTATAGGCAAGGAGAGCGTCCCCGGCGCCCCAGGCATCCACAACCTGATTTGCAAAACTATCTATGGAGAAGAAATTCTTTGTGCTTTTAAGAACCTTGGAAGTAATTGTAAATATGCCCCTCTCTCCCAACTTAAGTATCATCATACGGCACTGCGTCTTTTCCATCAATGTACCCCCCAAACGTCCCACCGTTGAATCCTGGTCGGCCAGGGAGAATCTTGCCTCTCGTTCATTAGGCGTAATAAGATCAAAATTGTTAAATTCAGTTATGTTTCCCCAGCGCGTGGCCACCTGACTGTCAGCCACCTTATAAGTTCCTGCCGGGATAGCATTTACCAACTTCGGGATTGTAATACGGTTGAAGATTCCATGACGGAAGTCGCTGAAAACGACCGCATCTGCCTGCGTAGTTTTAATGTTTTCAACTAATTTTTCAAGAACGTGATCCGATATCATGCGGTTATCCAGAGTATCAATTTTCAATAAACGATAACCACCGGCAATAATGACATTTTTATTTGTTGTCGGTCGTGAAGAGTCAATCAAGGGATGGCATTTGATCCCGGCTGCGGTCAGTCCTTCAACAACGAAATTCTTGAAATTATCATTTCCCAGCACCGTCGAAAAGATGACCTCCGCACCGGCTGCCCGCAGATGCTGAGCCACGATACCGGCGCCACCAATATAGTCATCTCTTCCCTGATAGCTTACGCTGAAAGTCGGTGTC
Source organism: Kiritimatiellota bacterium (assembly GCA_008636095.1). Taxonomy (GTDB): domain Bacteria; phylum Verrucomicrobiota; class Kiritimatiellia; order JAAZAB01; family JAAZAB01; genus VSJD01. The sequence goes on from VSJD01000169.1 coordinate 8,373, forward strand.
TTGGTCTGCCCCCCAATTAATGTTGTTCTGGTATAACTGTCAACAATTGTATCACCCACCACATGAACCCGATAATCCTTCATGGCATTTACGGCACGCCTCAGGTCATCAAAACTTATCTCCTCAGTATTCATCAGGGAAAGCAATTTTTCCAGCTTGATCTTCGGCGGGGCCAGCTGGATGAACTTGGACGACGAGAAAACCACGTCGCCGGGGGTAAAAATCAACTCGCCGCCGTAGCCATTGATAATATCCATTTCTTCCTGGGTGCTGGCGGGAAGCCCGCCGGAGGTATATTCAAATCCTTTGGCAAAATAATCAGGCTGAATGCGTTGAAGATTCTTGAGCGGCTTGGCTTCTTCATCAATGATCACGTAATCCACCATTTCAAAGGCGGCCAGATTAAGAGCTCTTAATTGTTCCGGCACATGCGGCCGATAAATGCCCTTATCAATATGCTTGTCCGTGGTTATGCTGGCCACAAGGATGTCGGCCTTGGATTTGGCATATACCAAGTGACGAACATGACCGGGATGGACAACATCAAAAACACCATGGCACATGATTACCTTTTTTGTCCGGGGAAAAGGCCCGATAACATCAAGCAACTCTGGAACAGTTTTAATTTTTTGGCGATATTTATCGAAAAAATCATTTTTCATTATGATACTTTCGGTGTCATATATTGAAACCATGTTTTTGTTGCGTCGGCAATGCTATCAACATCCCAGAGCGGCGCGTCACGCCATTGTTCAATATCCGCCATCATTTGGGAAACACCATCCGCAAAACTGATTTTTGGCGACCAACCAAGATTACGTTGGATCTTTGAGATATCCGCCCAGGTGCAATCAGGTTCACCCGGCCGCTTTGGCAGATAAACAACATTGCCGGCAAGCAGTTCAACCAAACGATTGACGCTTTGCGGGTTGCCGGCGCCGAGATTGTAGATTTCTCCAACATGATCTGTCTCAGCTGCGGCCAAAAAGGCAGAGGCGACATCGGTCACAAAAAGAAAATCTCGAGCCTGGGTGCCGTCGCCCACAACGGTAAACGGCTTGCCCGCCAACTTCTGCTTAAAAAATACCCCGAAAACAGCCCCATATGCCCCGGTAGTGCGCACCCTTGGACCATAGGCATTAAAAATACGTATCGAGTTAACCGGAAGCCCATAAATTTGATGCCAATGAAGAACGGCCTGTTCGCCCTGATATTTACTCAAAGCGTAAGGATACTGCGGATTGATGGGATGATCTTCCCGGGTAGGCGTCTTGGCCACCCCGTAACATGATGAAGATGCGGCATAAACGAGTTTTTTAATGCCGGAGAAACGGGCACATTCCAGAACATGGACCGTTCCCTGGATATTTATTGACATATAATCTATTGGTTTTTCAATGGATGGAACAATGTCGCCAATACCAGCAAAATGAACAACGTAGCGCGCATTGGCAAAAATGGGCGAGTTTTTTTTCAAACCGCGAATATCTTCATTATAAAATTCTAAATGGGCATTGCCTCTATGATGTTCCAGATTGGATGCACGCCCGCCCGATAAGTTGTCAATCACCCGGACATGGTAACCAGAGCCAAGCAGAAGGTCCACCATATGGCTGCCGATAAACCCG
>VSJD01000170.1 GCA_008636095.1 Kiritimatiellota bacterium
GCGCCACCCGTAACTACCGCAATATTGTCAGGGCTCACTTTATACCTCTTTTTTTAACAACCTTGACATTGATATAATTATCGTCCGTCAGGCTCTTCGGCAATTTTCCTGATTTGAATGCCTTGCACAAACCCCTGATCGCATCTTCAACCGACCTTTTGGGCACATAGCCGAGTTTTTCTTTAATTTTACGGGATGAGACGTGATATGAGCGGAGGTCATTGCTGGTTGTAGTTGTGATTGTGATCGGCGCTTTTTCGGGCATTTCCTGTTCCACTATTTTTTTTACCATTGCGGCAAGTTCCGAGACGGTGTGGTTTTGGTAGGCAGCGTTGAATATTTCACCGGCAATCAATTCTTTCGGAGTTTCCAGTAATTGAATATATAGCTCAGCAATATCTTCAACATGAATGTTCGGTCGCTGTTGCGATCCGCCAAAGACCGTTATCTGTCCCTTGTTGACAGCCAAATTTGTAAGGATGTTCACCGTCAGATCCAGCCGCATACGTGGCGAATAGCCGCAAATAGTGGCCGGACGGATTATCACCGTGGTAAATTCAGGCGACTGATGGCGCAAGAGCAATGGCTCCGTCATGCCCTTATATTTGTTATAGTCAGTAAGCGGCACGAGCGGATGTGTTTCGGTAACCTCCGGGGCATCACTCACGCCATAAACCGAACTGGTTGAGGCATAAATGAATCTTTTGACACCATTCTTTTTGCACGCTACCACGAGGGGTTCAAAACAATCATAGTTAATTGACTTGCTGATCCCTGGATCCAGCTCAAAACTCGGGTCGTTGGAGATACATGCCAGGTGAATAACGCTATCCGCGATTTTCAAAGCTGCCGTAAAAGATGGTATGTCACGGATATCCCCCTCTATCACCTGCAACTGCGGATGATGGGGTAATCCATCGGCGCCAAACAACAAAAGATCATAGACGACCACAGCATAACCGGCTTCCAGTAATTTCGGTACCAATACACAACCAACATAACCAGCCCCACCGGTGACCAGAACTTTTTTCATCCAAACCTCCCATTCTCATTCAGATTTTAATATTAAATCCTGCCTGAACGGCATCACGATAAAACATTCGCACCGTTTCCATTGAATATTCCGTTAAGTCCTTGCCAATTACAGGAAGTTTCGCAAGCAGATCGTTGCTGACCGTGATAATATGACATCCAACAGATTCCGCCTGAAATATATTCAGCAATTCTCTTGGACTGGCCCAGATAAGTTCCGCTGATGGCCTTTTACGCAGGAATTGCATGGATGCAGCCATTATAGGCACGGGATCGCATCCGGTATCGGCGATCCTGCCGGCAAAGACTGATACGTAACTTGGCGTATCTTCCGCGAGATAATTGACAATATGTTCGACCTGCCCGGGCGTCGTCAAAGCGGTAACATTAACTTTTATCCCCGCCTTGGTTAACCGCCTTACAAGAGGGCCGGCATCTTCTCCCCGGGTATTCGTTATCGGAATTTTAACATATACGCCTGCACCCCAGGAAGCGATTTGCAAGGCCTGCTTCTCCATTAGTTCAAATTCATCGGAAAACACTTCAAAAGAAACCGAACGTCCCTTGACAATGTTTATTACCTCCAGGGCAAACCCCCGATAATCTTTAACATTTGATTTGCGCATAAGGGTTGGATTTGTAGTGAATCCCTTGATATATGGATTTTCACATAGCTTCAATATCCCCTTAATATCCGCGCCATCCGCAAATATTTTCACTTTTAATGCATCAATGGTCTTCATATGCCCCCTTGACATTCATGATTTTGGATGCGCATTAATATAAATCTTGCTGCTTCAGCAAGAGAAGCGACGGTCATATCCGGCTCTTCCTTCAATGATTCGGAATAGCCTCTATCTATAAAAATCGTAAAGCACCCCTGACTCCTTCCCGTCACCACGTCATTCCATCTATCTCCTACCATAAAACTTTTTGTTAAATCAATATTCCAGTCTTTGCTTGCATCAAGCAACATGCCGGGCTGTGGTTTTCGGCACAGACAATTATCCTTCTGACTATGGAAACAAACCTTAATGTCGTCAATCGGAAGTAATTTGCGTAATCGTTCATGCATTTCTTCGATGACATATTGAGAAACTATGCCATTACCCACATCCGGCTGATTTGTTACCACAATCAACAATAACCCCGCCTTGTGTAACGCTTCAGTTGCCGGCAGGGCTTCGGGTAATATTTCAAAAGACTCCATTGATCTTGGAGCATATGGTTTGCCTTTTTGTACTTCGGCCCGATTTAATACACCATCACGATCAAGAAAGACCGCCTTTCTTTTTGATTTGTTTATACTTATTACCATTTAGTAGCTCGAGTTTGAAGCTTGGGATGAGATACAAGACAGTGCCAGACAACGGCCTGAAATGCTTCGGTGTGAGGCGTAACATGCTGGGAATCAATAGTTGGAATCACAAGGACATAATCACCCATCTTTTTTGTATAACCGCCATCGCGTCCGACGATGCCCAAAACCATCAATCCCCGGCGTTTCGCTTCGTCAAGAGCGTGAGCAATGTTAGCACTAACATTTCTTTTGATATCACCACCACCCACGGAAAAGACCATTAATGCATCTTTTTTATTCGCATTGCTGGTAATAAGCCAGGCCTTGAATACGGTTGCCCATCCTTCGTCATTGGTGCGTGCAGTCAGTTCAGAGATATTATCAACCGGCGTATAAGCTTCAATTCCTGCTAATTTCCTGAAGTCATTAACCGCGTGACTGCAATTAGCCGCACTGCCGCCCACGCCAATTAAAAAAAGCCTTCCACCCCGATCTCTTAATTCAGCCAGGGCGGCTGCTATTTTTTCCACACAAGAATAATCTAAAATTTTCGCAATTTGGGCGGTCTGTTGGAAAAATGTTTGTGAATGAAACTTCATATCTCCTATCCTTTTCAGGACTGTCGTAAATTCAAATAGATTTACAGTCCATAAATTAAAAGTCAGTTGATGTTTTTCTTTCCTTTATCCTGCTGTCTGTATAATTTCCGCGAAGTCTCTTGAACAAAGCTTTATAAAAACCGAAATGTCTTACAAAACCTGTCAACATAAAATATGGAGCATACCGGAAGTCACCATTAACAATTGCCTTAAATGTTTTTTTAAAAATATAATTGCGTATCGGGTGCGTAAAAATACTCCAGGCACGTTCAGGATGTTTATAGGCAAACTCACAATCCCCCTCGCCATACCAAACAAATTTCTTTAAAGTGCTCTTCAATGTGCTCCTATGTTTCTGAAAGCATATTGCAGTTGAAATTCCCAATCGATACCCCATCTTGGTCAGCCTGTAACAAAGATCCGTATCATCACAGGAACCATTTATTGCTTTATCAAAATTGTTCTTCTTTAGAATACTGGCGCGAAAAAGCCCGGGGGTACCGATAATGTTAGTTTGAAGCACTTTATCTTGAGATATGTTCATATTATATCCCATAGCCCGCTCCCAGTATGTTGTGTTGACCATACTTTTCAGTGTCGGCTGCATCCCGGTAAAATCATGTTCTTCCAGCTCTTTGATAAGAACCTTAAGGGCATCATCCGCTAACACCTGGTCGGCGTCCAAGGTCAATATATATTCTTGAGTTGCCTTTTCAACCCCATACGCTCTTTTATACCCAAGGCCGTAATGATCCACACTATATGCTTTATCAGCATGTTTCATGGCTATTTCATATGTTTTATCCACCGATCCACCCTCTACTACCAAGATTTCCGCGGGGTTGTTTCGGCGTGCCGATTCAATGGCATCTTGAATTCTATGCTCTTCGTTCAAAGCCGAAATGATAACAGATACAGGGAGAGCTCGTTCCTTATCCTGTTTAATCACTTGAACCTCCAATGTGCGTGGACCCTACCCATTGAAGCATTTTTTTCAAGCCCTTTATTTTGCCGACCTTGGGAGTCCATCCAGTGAGCTTGTTAATCTTGCTTATATCCGCCACAAATACTTTCTGGTCACTTATTCTGACAGTATTTTTTTGTATTTTCAGGTGTAAACCAAGTTCTTTTTCTAATAAATCAAACAACTCAATTAATGATAGGCTGTTCTCTATCCCGCCACCTATATTAAAGGCCTGTCCTTTCGTTTTATCCATGAATTTAATCACTTGAAAATACAGGGAAATCATATCATCCATATACAGCAAATCTCTGACTTGTTTGCCATTACCGGAAATAGTTATTACCATATTGTTCTTTTGCTGTTTCCTTGACAGCGCCTGGCTGCAAAACCAGCCAATCCATCCTTGATCGAAAGTAGCAAACTGACGCGAGCCATACATCGATGAATGCCGAAATACAACAGTTTTAAGACCATAAATCCGATGATAGTCCAGCATGTATTGATCGGCACAACCTTTTGAACAACCATAAGGTGAATGAAAATCCAAAGAAATATTCTCCGAAAATCCATCGGGATATGCCGGAGCAATATAGCGAGTGTCTGTTTCCGTGTATTGAACCCATTCCAGGTCCCCATAGACTTTGTTTGTTGAAGAATAAACAACACTACACTCCGGCACATGCCGTCTGACTGCTTCAAGAACATTCAGCGATCCAAGAGCATTGATTTCAAAATCTATCCGCGGCGAACTGATGCTCGTTGTCATGGCTACCTGCCCTGCCAGATGAAATATCGCTTTTGGTCTGTATTGCATAACAACACGGTCTAATTCTTCGGCATTGCGCACATCCCCGTGGATAAAGGTAACTTTCCCGTTTTTGTTCAACCAAGCCAGATTCTCACTCGAACCAAGTCGGGATAAATTATCAAATACAACGCAAGCTATATTCTTCTTTATACAAGAATAAGCAAGATTTGATCCAAGAAAACCACAACCACCTGTTATCAGTATTGTCATGGATTGTCCTTTGTTGGTTCAGACTTTATTTGCTGAGGCAATGCGCTCGGCTTCAACGGTTAGTCGAATGCCATCCGCCAAATCAATCCGTGGAGCCCAACCTAACGCCGTTAAAGCTGTTAGGTCCACATGGGATTCCATCAGTTCATGTTCACGATAAGGAATTGCGCCAAACCGCATTTTTGTTGAAATATTCCCGGTAATTGACCTTGTTAATTCACAAAATTCACGAATAGAAATATTTTGTCCGCTTCCGACCTCATATTCGTTGATGTTTCCTTGAATATTGTTCCGGTTTTCAATAATGGCATAAAGGGCATCAACAACATCACTTATATAAATAAAATCTCTTTTTTGCTTCCCTTCTGTAAGCTTAATATCATCCACTTCATTAAGAAGTTGCTGTATAAAGTATGTGACAAATTTTGATGTATCGTCCCGCGGGCCATAAAAATGCTCTAACTTGATATTTATTGCGATAATTTTACGTGAATACATCTTCAGCCACTCATAAAACTGTTGCTTTGACAGAGAGTAATTACTGGTCCGTTTATCAAGTAATGTATCGGTATTAAAAAAATACCTGGTTTTATATTCAAGTGCCAACATAAGTAATTTTAAGGGTAACATCAGATTAGCGTCCAGAATCTTCATCGGCGTTTCATCTTTACGGCCATAATTCGTAGCGCAATGGAGTACCGCCTCAATAGAATGCTTCTGAAATATATCTATTAAGCTTGTCTCATCTATGTTATAGAGTATTGCTTTCTGCAATATATCCGCTATCCGACTATTGCTTGAGAAGGATCTTTTTAGTCCGATGACAGAATAGCCTTCCTTAAGAAGCCTGCGTAATAAATGGCTCCCCAAAAAACCAGTAATCCCTGTCATTAAAAAATATTGATTTTTCATTCTTCAACCAAGTATTTTAGTTTATCATATATGCCCATTACCTTCGCATATGCTTGCTGAGGCAGGACATGCTACAACTCCGTTATCATGGGCAAGTTTGCTGTTCTTTTATTTGAGGTAATTTAAAAACTCCCCAAAAAGGTGGCTGCGACAAAAGCGTGGCCCTCCAATATACGCGAAAAACGGCCTGTTTTGCCGTGGAGGAACGCGCTTCGTCATGTCCGTGAGGAGTTTTAAACTAGCTCATTTATCCTACTTTAATAGCGATCATTTTCCAAGGCATCAATATCGGGCCACTGAATTGGATCCGTGCACCATCATATTGTTTCAAGGTGTAGGTGCCCATCTTTTTATCTTCTGGAGGATTCAAATCAATATCAATGATGAAGTCTTCCGCAAACACTTCTTTAGCTCCAAGTTTCTTACAGAGAGACTTGAAACGATTAAACGAATAAATATTATAATTATATGGCGAATCATTTGTTTTGGACCAGTTCTTGTCATACATAAAAACGTTGGAATAAACATCGACATTGAAATCTGTAAATAAGCTCGTTACAAATATCCATTTTTTTGTAACCAAAAACATCTTTTCGATTGCTTCTTCGTATGACGGTAGCCACGTTAATGTTTGGATAGAAAAAGAGAGATCAAATGCCCCGGCAGGGAACATTTTGGAAAGATCGAATAAATCTCCATGTATAAAATTAAATCTGTCTTCGTTAGGTAAAACTTTTTTAGCATATCCCAAGAGTTTCTCGGCAACGTCTATCCCGGTCCAAGTTGCATTATTTAAAATTTTAGATAGATGAAATATTGTCTCGCCCCCCCCGCACCCAACCTCTATTGCCTTGAAACCGTCTTCTGTTGAAGGCAATATATTATTTACAAAATCGCAAAATGCAACGGTGCTTCGTTTGGGTTTTATTATAAAACCTTTGTAGTAATCAATAAAATTTTCACTATTGATTACGGCTTGCTCTTTAACTTTTTCTTTGTCCGCCATTATATTATATGACTCCAAAATTATTCTATGCTTTTGGGTATCCGGTCCGATGCCAAAACGGATAAGATGTACGAATCACAATTTTTCCGTCAGTCTATCAACTGCTTTAATCGTGCACATCTGTTGTTTGTTGTAATTCCGTTATAATCAATCAAGTACTTGTTTCATTATCTCGAACAACCGAACAGTAGTGATAATTTATATGGTATAGTTGCCAGATCTTTCCTGATATATCCATCCTTAAACAACCCTCAACATTGGATTTCCATGCCTGACACGCAACCAGGAGTAGAAAACGTGAGACCTTGAATAATCATAAAAGTATTTTTCTTAAATGTCTACTCAAGTCAAACGGGTGAACCCGGCGTGGCAAACAGGTCCCTTCAGCTGCGATTCGAGCTTCCCGGTTTTCTGGTCTGCCGCCAGAATATGGAAGACTTCATCTGTGGCAGCCAGATAGTCCGCCACATGCTTTGGCGTATGTGCATATGCCGCGTAAAAACCCGTGGTGGCGAGAAAGCCACGCTCCAGCATAAGTTGAGTGAATAGAGTCTTTAAAAGGAGCGCGCTTGGGGCCGGGAACGTGAAATGCGCCATTGGCGCTACCCCATCCACGGCCAGGTCGAAACCAACACGATGCCCCGCCTCGGCCCAGCCGATCTTCACGCAATTCCCGATTTTCACCAAGTGCTTCGCGACCTGAAGCCGCTCATGCTTTCTGATCGTGGCCAGCGCCGCCGCCGGTCCGATACGATCGGTCCAGTAAGTGCTGCTGATAAAACTGTCCTGCGCCGCCTGCATGATTTCGCCGCGACCGATGACGGCCGCCATGGGATAACCGTTGCTGATGCCTTTTGCAAAAACAGCGATGTCGGGGGCGACCCCATAACACAGATGAGCGCCTCCGGTTGTCAAACGGAAACCGGCGGAAACCTCGTCAATCACCAAAACAGCTCCGATTTTGGCGGCAATCTGGCGAACCTTGTCCAGAAAGCCGTCTTTTGGCTCAACATTACGCAAGGGCTCCAAAACAATTGCCGCCAGTTCATTGCCGTACTTGGTGGTGATCGCTTCAAGTTCAGCGATTTTATTATAGTGAAAAGGCAAAGCCGTGCCCAACAGTCCGCGCGGCACACCAGCCGGTTGCAGGCCCGGCAGAAGATGTCCGTCCAAAGCTGAATCAGAGGCTAAATTGGCCGCGAGATACCAATCATGCCAGCCGTGATAACCGCAGAAGGCAATACGGTCGCGCTGAGTGTGCGCGCGGGCAATACGAACAGCAATGGCCATCGCTTCACCACCGCACCGTGCATACCGGACCATATTTGCCCAAGGATGCAGACGACAGAGCAATTCAGCCAGTTCCACTTCCTCGGGCGCATTCAAAGTGGACATCGAGCCGGCATCTATGGCGGCACGCACAGCCGCATCCACATCCGGATCGGCGGCCCCAAGAATGCATGCTCCAAGGCCGTTGTAGCTCATATCCAAATACCGTTGGCCGTCCAAATCCCATACTTCCACCCCTTTGGCCCGGCTGTAATACGCGGGCCACTGTTCGGGAAGAAACATTTCCGGACGCTTTGACAGCAATTGTGTTCCGCCGGGAATCAGCCTTCGAGCCTGACTATATAATATTTGTCCTTTTCCCATATCCGATTCCTTCCCTTGTTAATTTAAACAGGATGTTCCCTTAACGACTTCTCAAGTCCCTCGTCACGACCAATGTAACGATTGACGGTATCAATATCCGGATTGTCATACAACACAGCAAGAATTTCATATAGCGAACCGAATTGTTTGCGACGACCCAGTTTCTCGGCGATGGTTGAAAGCTTGATGTAATCTGCCTTTTCGTCCAATGTCCAACGATGGGCACTGAGATCAACCGTGTTTTTTACCACGGCCACCCGAAACTGATCCTGATGCGATCGGATATAATAAGTGACGTGTTCGCGATAAGGAACGGCATGCGCGTTTTTCCACATCCATTCCAGCGCCTGAAAACTGACCGCTTCGGTATCCAAGCCATCGGGATAGGTAGGTGGAGTGTTATTGGATGCATAGTCGCAGTCCGGCATTTGTAAATACGCATCCACCACCTTGCGGCTCTCCTGCGGGTCCAAAAAGGGGCAATCGCCGGTGATCCGCATGATCATATCTGCCTGCAGTTCTTTTGCCGCCTGATAATACCTGTCCAAAACATCATTTTCACTACCCCGAAAAACAGGTATGCCACGGAGCCGGCAATGGTCCGCCAGCTGATCATCGGCCGGGGTTGTGGTGGTGGCCACCACCACGGCATCCAGACCGGGAATGGTTCGGGCACGGTCATACACCCATTCAATCACCGGCCGGTCTGCCAGCAGTTCGAGCATCTTGCCGGGAAAGCGTGACGATCCCATACGCGCTTGAATAATGACAACGATTTTCATAATCTTCACCCACTATGATCCGGCTTGCCGGGCCACAACATTGGATTAAGAATCATTTCATCAACATCCGCAAAATCTGCCGCGCAAGCCGCCATTAACTGTTCAGGACAATCCGTATTCCAGTCGGCCAGGTTGGTTCTAACCTGCTGGGCCGTTTCGGCCCCGAATAACACATACGCGTGAGGATAGGCCAACCGAACGAAGCCCATCGCGGCTTGAACCGGTGTTAGGGCATAATCCCGCGCCAACTGACGAAAACGCATAACGGTGGCCTTGGCGAAAGCCATATGCGGCGGGATGGCGGCCGGCTCCATCAATAGCAGGCCCTGTAGAAAAACACTGCGAATGAATATGGTTTTGCCCATTACCTGCGCGTGGTCTAAGATTCCCGCACGCGCAAAGCGATGATCCACAGCACTGGCGGGAAACTGGAGCAGGTCCAAAAATGATGTGTTCATGACCTGCTCGGCATACGAAAGAGCATATACGGACCCCCCCGCGTGTTCGACAAGATGCGCCTGCTTCAGTCGCGCGATCAGACATCCAAGTCTACCGTCTGCATTCTCCAGGGTTTCCTCCTGATGAATCAGCAAGCCATGGAACCGGGACAAGCCCAAACACTTTAAGCTCTGGACTACGGACCGGTATACGGCCTCCGTATCGCATAGATCAAGCTGAGGCGATATCTTGCTGATCACACGCACCTTGGCCTGAATACCTAATTCCCTGAAAAT
>VSJD01000171.1 GCA_008636095.1 Kiritimatiellota bacterium
GCGGCCCAATATGGATTCACTTTGTCCATAGACTTGGGCGGTATCAAAACAGCGGACACCGCACTCCCAGGCGATTTTGACCATATCCAAAGCACTGGCATAATCCGGTTGCCCCGTCCGGTTGGCAATCCCGTAGGACATTCCCAGTTGGGCCGTACCAAGAACAAGCCGGCTGACTTCTGGATTCAGAGGCATTGACATAACTTTTGATACATTTCCATCAATAAGGACACATTGTGCGACCAATCAGCTCTTTTCTCAACAACAGTTCGATTACGATCAGCCATTGAACGACGCTGACCGGACGGCATAAGCGAGAGTTTACCAAGAGCATCAGCAAATTGCCCCTGGTCCTCCGGAGTAGCCAACCAGCCATTTTCTCCGGATGTGATCCATTCACGGTTACCGGAAATATCGGAAACCAATACCGGCAAACCGGTCGCCATGGCTTCCAAAAGAGAAACGGAGGTGCCATCGCTGTATGAACAACTCAGATACAGATCTGTTGCCCGCAGATACAAGGCCAATTGGTCGTTGGGAATGTAACCGGGCAAGTGTACCTTTTTATCCAGTTGATGCGCCCGCAGATAATCATGAACCCATGAAGATCTGGATCCGCCGCCCAAAAGTAATAAACGCAAACTGTCATCTTGTTGGGATGCCATCCAAAAGGATTCCAAGACCGTTTCAATCCCATAGATTGCCTCCCAGGAACGGTTGGAAAGTACCACAAAATTGTTTTCCCAGCCCAGCTTTTTCCGCAAGTCCGTTACGGGTCCGACGGGACAAAACAGATCAAGATCAATGCCCCAGGGGAACTGAAGAATCCGGTCATCGCCTAAGGGATAGATAGCTTGCGCTTTTTCCCGTACGGCTTGACAATCGCACTGAAAAGCATCGGCATGGCACAACGCAAAAAACGCCGCCCAACGCCAATCCGGTGCCTGATCGGCATCCACAAGAAGATCCGATCCCCATGACATCATTAAACAAGGATGGAAACCGGAAAGGGCTGTCATAAAACCGCAGGTTGGCACAGGTCCCGCATGAATCAAATCCGGCTGAAAATCAGCAATTACACGATCCAAGGCCGGCATCAACGGCAAACAATCCCCCGGTTTCCGGACAACTCCCAATCCATCCTTCTTGGCTGAGTAAACGACATTTTGGGGTAATGGCCGTTTTTCATTGGCCATGCCCGGCGCCGCCAACGGCAGAAAAAGTATAGTATGTCCATGATCGGACATTCCTTTGAGAAACCGGTAATCATGCGGTGTATATGCACGACTGAAATATAAAATCTTCATAAATCAGAACGCTTATTCCATGTCCATCCAGCGGAAATAGTCGCCTTTCTGAAAGCTTCGGCGAAGTCGCCGCCCGATGATCAATGGCAGGTTATAAGGGAAGATTCCATCGCTCGGCGCCGGACGAAGAATGTCCACCATTTCACGCGTCAGTTTAATGCCAACCGGAAGATCGTGCGCCGCTCGCAGACAGCGTCGTTGGATAACCACCGTCTCTTGTTCATTATCCGCCACAAATTTACGGGCACTACCCAGGGCGGCCTCCAGTTCACGAGTCCGTGTCACCATGTCTTGCCATGCTTGCGGATTCATAGCGAACTTGTGGTCGGGTCCCTCGCGATGGTTGTCATCGGTAAAATGCTTTTCGATCACCCGGGCCCCCAATGCCACGGCACCCAGAACGGCCGCATGTCCGGACGTATGGTCAGAAAGACCTAAAACCACGTCGGGATACATAATCTGATATGTTTTAAGCACATTCAGATGAACATGCCGGAAATTTTCATAGCTGGCCGTGTAATTGGTGTTACACTGCATCAATACCACCGGAACGCCCGTGCCTTGGAGACAGACCATGGCGCACTGGACATCCCTGATATCGGAGGCCCCGGTCGCCAGCATCACCGGTTTGCCCTTGGCGGCGATCTTTTCCAGCATTTCGAACCAAGTGATATCTCCCGAGCCAATCTTGTACACGTCTACAAATGAATCCAGCATGTCTACGGCGCCAAAGTCATAAGGCGCGGATAAATAGTCCATGCCGGCTTGTTTGCACTCCATTTTCAATGTGGCGGTCCATTCCCAGGGTATGGAGACATCCTGATAGATCTTGAAGACGGATTTTTTCCATCCGGCCTGATGGGAAGCCGGCGACTTCATGGAGTTGAAGCCATAATCGCTGACGATCTTATTAGCCTTGAAATTCTGGAATTTTGCGGCATTGGCGCCTGCCCGGGCGGCTAAGCGGATCAGTTCGAGGGCTCGCTCTAAACTGCCGTCGTGATTTGCCGCGATGTCCGCGACAAAATAGACAGGCTGCGCATCCCCGATTAGGCGGCTTCCGATTTTAAGTGTCGGCATCATGGTTGACCTCCACATTTTTTGAGTTGTTGAACCCAACCATTTTCCCGCAATTCCCTGAAACGCCGGATTCCCTCCGCCATCAGGGGCAACCTGCACCGCAACGCATCAACCAGTTTGTCGGCACGCAGGTAGGTGTTACGTGGGCGCGGTGCATCCAAGCGCATGTTTGCCATGAGTACGGGTCGGATCAGGTCGCCAGAATACCCGAATTCTTTAGCAATTAGGCGCGCAAATTCATACTTACTGCAGGCATCGGCGGTAGCTATATGATACAGGCCGTGCAAATTGGCCTGCATTGCGTCCATAATTAAATTGCTCAGATCATTCACCAATAGGGGCGCAAAGACGCAGTCGGTGAAGCCGAACACCGTTTCGCCGCCAGCCAGTTTGCCCAGGATCCACTCGGAAAGACTGGTTTTATTCTGGAGATTCCATCCGTAGATATTAGACCGTACCACCAAAGCTTCTGGATGCGACTGCAACACGTCCTTTTCACCAGCCAGTTTGGATCTGGCATATACATTTACGGGCCGGGGCAGTTCTTCCTCTCGGTATCCCGTGGCAGAATCACCGGCAAAGACCGCGTCTGTGGACATATAAACAAAACGGCTGCCAACCCCATATGCCAGCGCCGCCAGACGACCGGCAATCATGGCATTGACCCGATGGGTTGCTTCCAGATGACCCTCGCACCAATCCACATTGGTCAACGCCGCCAGGTGAACAACCCACGCCGGTTTTATTTTATCGATCAATTCAGAGGCATACGAGATATCCGTCAGATCACCCACGTGGCAAGGCGTCCCCGGGAAATTCAAGTGTAAGTCGTTACATTGAGCCACGACACTAAAACCGCGGCTGATGGCTCCTAAGCTGAAATTAGAACCCAGCAAACCGCTGGCACCGGTTACAAGGATGGTTTTCGTTGACATGGCAGAGAATAAATCGAGACGTGTTCTATTCAACCGCCTCAAGTTTGTCGTCATTCAGCCACTGTCGGCCACAGGGCAAGAACGTGGCGCGAACAGAACGCCCGCCTTCAATCGCCAGTTCCGGCACTTTTGGCCTCCTTCTCCATATCCAATCCGGCCATGGCGCGCAATTCATCCATGGTCAGCCAATGGGTATTTGTATCACTGCTGTAGCTGAAGCCATCCGGACACATCTTGCCGCCATTTTTCGATAGATATTCCCCAGTCGACCAATCATGAAATGTCGGCAGAATGGCGAAATATTTATCATACTCCACAGTGTGATTGGCATCATCTTCCGGCACCATTATTTCATGCAATTTTTCGCCGGGGCGAATCCCAACGATTTTCGTTTTGCAGTCCGGCGCAATGGCACGCGCAAGATCGGTTATCCGCATGCTGGGAATCTTCGGCACAAAAATCTCTCCACCATGCATCCGTTCCAGGCTGGCCAGCACAAAATCAACGCCTTGCTCCAGCGTGATCCAGAACCGGGTCATGCGTGGATCGGTTATGGGCAATACTCCGGTTTCACGCGTTTTGAGAAAGAAGGGGATCACGCTGCCCCGGCTGCCCATCACGTTGCCATAGCGCACAATGCTGAAACGCGTGCCGTGAGGCCCCGAGTAATTATTGCCCGCTATGAATAACTTATCCGAACACAGTTTGGTCGCGCCATAGAGATTGATTGGGTTAGCCGCTTTATCGGTGCTGAGCGCTATGACTTTCTTTATGTTGCAGTCAATCGCGGCATCAATCACATTCATCGCACCCAGCACATTAGTCTTCACCGCCTCGCCCGGATTATATTCGGCGGCCGGCACCTGTTTGAGCGCGGCAGCATGCACCACAATATCCACACCGTCAAACGCCCGGTATAGCCGGTCGCGGTCGCGCACATCTCCGATGAAGTAGCGGACATTGGGATAGCGATCTTCCCCAAATTGATCCTGCATTTCAAACTGCTTCAATTCATCGCGGCTGAAAATTATGAGTTTACGCGGTTTATAACGGCTCAATACAATTTCAGTGAATTTTTTACCGAAAGACCCAGTGCCGCCGGTAACCAGAACAACTTTATTATTTAGCATATATATTTCCCGTTTTAATGGTTGAGTTGAAGGATTATATTGTATTTTCCGTCATGGCATTGAAAACAAATCACACTCCGGCCCCGTCAATGATACGCAGATTTTATTCTACACACCATATCCGCTCCAGACCAGCCTATAACCCCAACATTTTCATAATGGGGTTATTGAATATCCGCGTAGCACGATGGCGCAGTTGCCTGGCGCGATTGAGCCGCCCCTGCAGGAACTTGATCTCGCTATTATTTCCGCCATTGCCCGCCTGCCGCAGTAATTCTTCGGCATGGTCGAATTCCGCGCCGGCGGTGCGAAGCTTGCCTCGCACCAATTCCAGAAGCCCCTGGCGCAAAGCCACACCCAGATGATCTACTATCCGGTAATAATTCTTACGGTCATCCTTCTTCCAGATTCGCTGGAGCAGTCCCAGGCTCTCCAGCTGTCGGGCCGCAATGCTGACCGCGGCTTTGCTGAGCCCTAGGTTCCGCCCGATGTCATCCAGCGAGCTGTCACCTTCTGTCATATAAATATTGCCCAGCACCTGCCCGACAATCCGGCCCATGCCGAGATCCTGGGTAGTCCGGCCGGCCACCTCGATCAGGCGCGTGCGGACTTCCCGGATTATTGTATTTTGCTGTTTTGTCATCTTTTACAATTTTGTAAAACCTGCTCAAATACTAACATCCGCGGTTGGCGTGTCAACATCTTTACGAATATTTATTTCGCTCCGGATTTCTGGCGGGGTGAAGCTGTCAAACCTCCAATATTCTGAACAGGTCAAACAAAAGGCCCGGATCAATTTTCTCATATTCGAAGCCAGTAGGGTCAGCACTACGGCTCGGGCATTCAGCACAAACTTTTCGTTCGCCCAAGCGAGACTTTCTAAAAGCCAATTGCCGAAAAAACCGGTTCAGCTAGTGATGAAAAGACGCTGGCCGCGGAGTTTATCCCATAGCCCTTGGGTATGTGCTAGAATATGGTACAAATCGCTTGAGAGCGGATTAGCTATGAGATTTTTACAGCTTCTTTGCTGATCGTCCAACTGCGTCATGAATTGTTGAAACCATATAAGAGATCATCTGCTCCGTCATACCCGGATAGACGCCGATCCAGAAAGCGTCGCGCATAATGCGATCGGTATTGGTCAATTCACCAACAATACTGTAACCCCGGCCTTCTTTGCGCAATTCGTCGAAACACGGGTGCTTGATCAGATTGCCGGCAAAGAGCATCCGGGTTTGAATACCCTTGGTTTCCAGGCGATTAATAATCGCGTCTCTGGTGAAGATGGCGCCATCTCTCACCGTCAGAAGAAAACCAAACCAGCTTGAGTCGGAGTTGGCCGCCGGTTGCGGAAGCATGAAAATATCGGATAGATCAGCCAGTCCATCGCGCAGTAATTGCCAATTCCGTTTGCGGGCGGCAATAAAACCGGGCAGTTTTGCCAGTTGGGCGCATCCCACGGCGGCCTGCATATCGGTTGTTTTCAGGTTATACCCGAAATGCGAATACACATATTTGTGATCATAGCCGGGGGGAAGCTCGCCAAACTGCTGTCCGAACCGGCGGCCGCAGGTATTGTCATGGCCGGAGGCGCACCAGCAGTCGCGGCCCCAATCCCGGAACGATTCTACCAACCGCTTGAGCTTGGCGTCGTTGGTATAGACCGCCCCCCCCTCGCCCATGGTCATATGATGCGCCGGATAAAAGCTGGAGGTGCCGATGTCGCCAAAAGTCCCGGTATAGCGCCATTTTCCGTTCAGTTTGTATTTTGAACCGAGTGAGTCGCAATTATCTTCAATCAGCCAGAGATGGTGCTGATCGCAGAATTCCCGAACGCGTTTGAGATCAAAAGGATTACCGAGCGTATGCGCGAGCATGACGGCCTTGGACTTTTCGGATAGCGCCTTGTCCAACTGCGCACAGTCAATGTTATATGACGGGAGTTCCACATCCACAAAAACAGGTATCGCACCGTACTGGATGATCGGGGCCACAGTCGTGGGAAAAGCCGCCGCCACCGTAATAACCTCGTCACCCCGCTTAATTCTCCGGTCACCCAGCTTTGGCGATGTCAATGCCATGAACGCCAGAAGGTTGGCCGATGACCCGGAATTCACAAGAGTGCAGTGCTTGATTCCAAGAAATTCTGCAAATTCTTTCTCGAACTGTTCCGCATAACGGCCGGTGGTCAGCCAAAAGTCGAGCGAGGCATCAACCAGTGCCGAAATTTCCTTTTCATCAAAAACGCGAGCCGCATAGGGAATCCGGTCGCCGGCAAAGAAGGCTTTCTTTCCGGCCTGGCTGTGGACACTGTCAAAGTGGGATGTAACCATAATGCGCGCCCATGCACGCATCAGCTCGTCCAGCTTTGATCGAGAAAGGCGGGCGATGTTGGGGTGTTTGATTTTTGCTTCTTCGATAACCAAAACCTTGTCCACCCGGATGACGCTTTGTTTGTGAATGACGCCTGAAGTAAGATCTCCGGCATCGAAGACGACCGCCGCGTCGTCATCACAGTAACTTTTAACTTCGCTTGTTACGAATGCCACAGTCAGATCACAATGCCGTCCGGCTGACTGCGCGATAATGACGACGGGGCGCACTTTTGAACCGGCAGCATTGGTATAAGGGTAGTCGAGTAAGACTATTTCGCCGACCCGTGAATTTCTATTTGAGTCCAAAATATTTCTCCCAATCCACGTGGACGTCATCATCTGTATCGAAAAACGCTGTAAGACCAATCTGCTTGAATTCTTTTTCGCTTGTGTGGCAACGCACATGATACGCGTCGGCCGGGATTGCAGACTTGCCGCTATCCTGTGAGGGAATGACGACAATCTTCAATTCCGCCGACTGAATATCGGACGGAATCGGCTCGGCAAGTTCAATATGCCCCTGCCTATAATACCCTTTTATGGCCAGCATGGAGTTTCCGTTTTTTTTTCTTGCATCTTTTCTCATACTTAATCTCGTGATTATTCCGGTATTTCGTCTTTATCCAACGAGAGACACCAACAGTGTTAAGCTACGGTACGACTATCAGAACTCAAGCTTTCATACGTAGTCTTGTTGACGTTTCAAAAAAACAGATCAACCCATCCACCAAAGATGATTATCGAGCCGCTTCTCTCTTTGCAGATACTGCAATTGTTTAAGACGCTTGTTAGCCAGTAGCAAGTGCAACACTAACTAGTCGAGCTATACCTTCTGTGGACATCGATTTATTTAATAGATGAAGGATAGCAGGTTGGGCGTTTGCATACAAGTAACAAGATGGTGCATGTAACAAGATGGTGCACGGTTGACTTTCGATGGCCGTCGCCCTGATCTCTTCTTCTCCCCCCTTTTTTTAAAATGAGCCAGATGTAGCGTCCCATCCGTCTGCGGACGGGGTGGGCGCTGGCGACAGCCAGCATCCGAGTTGCCGACAAACCTGCAATCTGGTTCGCTCTTGCCGATGCAACTACGAAAATTCACTGCATCGACACATCAATGTGGCAAGTGGAAGCGTCTCCTCGGACTGGGCCAGTTGGTCGGCGGTTAATAGTGCTTTGGCCAGCAGCATCCGTCCCAGCGACAGAATGTCCCGAAGATGACGCTGATCACAGGATCGGCAAACCCGCAGTGGGGAACCATGTACACTCATACCTACTCTCCTGAAGAAATCGGACGGTGAATCTGCACGCCTGGTCTGGGACCGGCAACCGCCACTTCACGTGTCGTTAATATCAGCATCACAATGTTCACGCATGAAACCTCCTGCGTTTGATCAAGCATTCTTAATGATAAAGAGTATTTCATTTATCGGCAGCTCGGCATCCGCCAATAGGCCCGCTGCCGATGCTTAAATAATTGGATCCGGGAAAATCCGTTTTACTGAAAATATGCCTTGCGTCAAAGATCGTACGACCCCGGAGCTTGCTTTGTAAAGGCGGCATTTGCAACTTGAGATATTCAGTTCCACGTGTGATCACAATCACAATATCTGCCCATTCGACTTGAGATTCCCAATCGTCCACATATTCCACCATAAGTTCCGGCCATGATCTGCGCGCAGTGGCAATCGCCATTGGGTCATGAGCCTTCACATCGACATCGTCATTTACAAGATCATTTATTATCTCGCGCGAAGGGGATTCCCGCACATCATCCGTATCCTGCTTGAACGCTAATCCCAGCACTAGCACATGCTGGCCGCGCAGTGTACCCACAGCACGCCGTAATATATTCATCACCTGACGGGGCTGTTCGTTATTAATGTCCAGTACCGATGAAAGAAGCCGCGGTTCCACGCCCATATCCCGCGCCTTGGTATGCAAAGCCTGAATATCCTTAGGAAAACAACTTCCGCCAAATCCGCACCCGGGCAAGAGATAGGAAAGAATGCCAGGCTTAATCCTCTCACCATTGGGAAGGATTGGACTCCAGCGTTTATCTGCATGCACTCCCGTCATCACTTCATAGATGTCTATTCCACCGATGGCCGTCGCAATATTGGCCAATTCATTAACCATGGAAATCTGCGTGGCCAGGATGGCGTTGTTGGCATATTTGATCATCTCTGCCGTGCGTGAATTGACTCGTATCTTATCACAACACCACGGCGCATAAAGTTTTTGCAGAGCCCGCCATGTATCTTCTGTTTCACATCCGAGCACAATCCGGTCCGGTTCCATAAAATCCATCACGGCTTCACCTTCGCGGAGGAACTCCGGATTCATGCCCAATCCAAAATCACCTACTTTCCTCCCCGATTCTTTTTCCAGCCAACTACGCACTGCTGTATCCGTAGTGCCAGGTACCACTGTGCTTTTAACAATAACAGAACAAACTTGAGTGGCATGGCGCAAATAACAGCCAATAAGCAGACAAGCGGACTCCACCTGGTGGAGGTCAATACGGCCATCCACAGATGGCGTTCCTACGGCGATAATAATAATTCCACATCCATGCAACGCTTCCACGGAAGCCAATGTGACACGAAACCGGCCTTCGGCAAGAACACTAACCAGCAATGGTTCAAGCCCTTTTTCGTAGATGTGCGGACAGCCGCCATTAACACGGTCCACAATTTTTTGGGACACATCAAAACAGGTAACATCATGTCCCTTTGCAGCCAAACAGACTCCGCTGACAAGACCGACATATCCGGTACCCATAACAGCAATTTTCATTTCACTGATTCTTCCTCAACGCGGTCGGCGCATATTCTGCTACAACACCTGCAGATAATCTTAGTGTCTTCGGAGGGTACCTTAACCGTCAGTGTCCTGACGCAAACAGACACCCGTCGCCGCACACATACACCGGCGGGGATGCAAATAATATCCCCTGCCTGAAGCAATTTTTCGGCGCCTTCACACACGGAATAATACCTCATACAGCCCTCAATGATATATTCGAATTCCGTTACATTCGGATGCCAGTGTAATTCACCGTCATCGCCTCGTTTATAAAAACAGAGAACCATTTCCACCCGCCTATCCGGAAAATAGGCATACGGTACCGGTCGCTGCAGATTCCCAATGAGATAGATGTGCTTCTTCTC
>VSJD01000172.1 GCA_008636095.1 Kiritimatiellota bacterium
GGCGGCATAAGGCAAATAATTCCCGCGCAAGATAGTTTGGACGTGATCCGGCATGTCATGCTCACCCATCATCCATGTGATCCAAGTAATAATCCCGCATCTGTTGCAACCCTTGTTTCAGTAAAACTTTTGGGCGGAATCCCAGACGTTGCCTGGCTTTGGCAATGTCGGGGCACCGCCGCTGCGGATTATCAGTCAGATAATGCGCATCCTTGCTAACTTTACGAACCACTTTAACATCCTTTCCGCAGACACGAATTACCATATAGGCGAGATCGGCCATGGAAACTTCGGGCGCGTCGGTCCCGATATTAAAGGACTCCCCATTTTCATGACTGAGGATAAGACGTAGGTATCCCTCGATGGCATCGGAAACATAACAAAAGGTCCTGGTGGAACGGCCATCGGACAGAATCATCACGTCACGGTTATTCAGCACATCGCGAAAAAAATCCGGGAGGACACGTCGATCGTTGAGGCGTAGTCCGGGACCATAATTATTGAATGGCCTGGCGATTTTGACAGGAACATGGTGGATATTCCAAAACGCGACACAAAGCGTTTCTCCGAACCTTTTTGATTCATCATAACAGGCGCGCGGTCCAGTACAACTCACATATCCCCGATAATTCTCATCAGTGGGAATGTGTTGGCTGTCGGGGTCGCCGTATATTTCGCTGGAGGAAAAAAACAACAGGCTCTCTGGAGGATTTGATCGCGCATGATCCAGCAGTTGCCGAAGTCCCCATATATTGGCATCCATAGTTTCGATGGGATATTTCCTGTAAAAAATCGGAGAGGCGACAGATGCAGCATGTATAATAAAATCCGCACGCGGATAAGTTGCTAAGCGCACAATATCCGCCGCAATAACCTCAATATCCTTTCGCTCCTGAAGGATTGTCAACCATTCCGGTACACCGCGGAGATAATTATCCATCGCTACGACATGGCAGGGGGCGGACACAACCCTTTGATCGTTAAGTGCAAGGAAATAATGAACGAATTGCGTGCCAAGAAAACCAGCGGCACCTGTCATTAAAATGGTCTTGCCGGAAAATCGCTCATTCAGTTTATCCATGCCGACAATCACATTCTTGGCATCGTTGAGATAATGCTTATCCATTTTGTTTTCCTATGAAAGCCACCCACGAATCTACACTTAGGAGGTAATTTCAAAAGTCCTTGTGGACGTGGAAATCCGCCAGGGCTTTTGAAATTGCCTCTCATATAAACTTGTTTTGCCCGTCATATCACCACACTTTCCAGGGTGTTTTGCCTTCCTGCCACAAACGTTCTAAAAGATGTTTGTCCCGCAGATTATCCATGCATTGCCAGAAGCGATTATGACGATAGGCCACAAGCTGACGGTCTTTGGCTAAGCGTTCCAACACATCAGTTTCCAGAATACTGTGGTCGTCTTTCAGATATTGAAACACCGCCGGCTCGAACATCATGAAGCCGCCGTTGATCCATCCTTCGCCAATCTGGGGTTTTTCAGTGAATTCCAGAACCCGATCGCCCTCCAATACAATCCCGCCAAAACGGGACGGTGGACGCACCGCGGTAACCGTGCCGATACAGCCATGTAACTGATGAAACTTTATCAACGCACGAATGTCGATATCCGCCACCCCATCACCATAAGTCACCATAAAGGTTTCGTTCTTGAGCCATGGCTCCAGTCGTTTCACGCGGCCGCCGGTTAGGGTGTCCTGCCCGGTATCAATCAGATGGACCGTCCATTTTTCGGCCACGGACTTCCGTTTTTTCACCTGATCGCGGGCCAGATCAATGGTCATATCACTGCTCATGTTATGGTAATCGCAAAAATAATGCTTGATCATCTCACCTTTGTAACCCAAGGCGACAAAAAACTCTTTGACCCCATAATGGGCACAGCTCTTCATGATATGCCAGAGGATCGGCTTCCCGCCGATTTCGATCATCGGCTTGGGTTTGAGTTCGGTTTCTTCAGCCAGACGCGTTCCCAGTCCACCTGCCAATATAACGACTTTTGTCATAGCTTGATTCCTTTAACCTCAGTTTGCTGCAAAGGCACGAAGATAAAATTATCTACACACAATATCCGCTCCATATCAGCCTACAATCCCAGCATTGTCATAATGGGGTTCCCCCCGTCGCTCTCGAGCTTCCGCCGTCGTCTCGCCGTTGGCGGACTATGGCGGACAAGCTGGGGGACAAGTATTGAATATCCGCGCAGCACGATGGCGCAGTTGCCGGGCTCGATTCAGTTTGCCGCACCATCACGGTTGCCCCATATCGTTACCGCCGCTTCCCGCTGTGTTAAGTCCGCATAGCCAACCAGAAACCGTCCCGCCACACCTGGCCACATTGCCAAATCAATCGCTAAGCGCACTATCCAGCGCCGTTGACGGGAGCGTCATAATACGGTCGGACAATGCATAACGCCTTTTACCGGGATAAACAACCAGCAGACGATCCAATTTCAGATCCGCGAGGGCAATGCGCATTGACGGAGTCAGTCGCGGCGCATCCATTCGTTTACATTCCACACCAATTAGTCTGCCATCCTTGATGAGCAGCAAATCCAGCTCAGCGCCGTTATGCGTTGCCCAGAAATAGGACTCGTCGGGCATAACGGCTTTAATTATCTCCTCGATTACATATCCTTCCCATGAAGCGCCGCACCTGGGATGGTTTAACAAATCCTTCTCGGTCCGGATACCAAGTAATTGATGAAGCAATCCGCTGTCGCGGATATAGAGCTTTGGCGACTTCACCTGTCGTTTCTTAAGATTAGCATGCCACGGCGGCAACTGCCGCACCAGGAACATCCAAGTCAACAAATCAAGATAATGCCTTACGGTCGGCTCGCTCAAGCTCAGCGCGCGGGCCGGCTCGGCATTATTCCAAATCTGCCCATGATAATGGGCCAGTATCACCAAAAACCGAAACAGCGCCGGCGGCGGCAGACTGACTCCCAAACGAGGTAAATCTCTATCCAGAAATGTCCGGATAAACTGTTTGCGCCATAACAGACTTTCCACTTCCGAGCGCGCCAGAAAAGAAAGCGGAAATCCGCCTCGCCGCCAATGTTTCGCCTGCGCGCTATTTCCAACTTCTTCCAGACTAAAGCCGCTGATATTGATGGTCTCCATGCGCCCTGCCAAAGATTCTGACGATTGTTTCAGCAATTCCGGTGAAGCGCTGCCAAGAATCAGGAACCGTGCCAGCAACGGCCTGCGGTCGGCCAGCACGCGTAACACGGGGAACAAATCGGCCCGGCGTTGAATTTCGTCTATAACCACCCAGCCGCGCAAATCCCGCAATGCCGTCATCGGCTCTT
This sequence comes from Kiritimatiellota bacterium, assembly GCA_008636095.1. Lineage (GTDB taxonomy): Bacteria > Verrucomicrobiota > Kiritimatiellia > JAAZAB01 > JAAZAB01 > VSJD01. Next base: position 3,332 of record VSJD01000172.1, read on the forward strand.
CAAGTCGTGCCAGGCATTCCGGATCTTCAAGGTCGAAATAATTCACCGAATCCTGGGGCACCAACTCGCGGGCCAGCGTGGTTTTGCCGCATTGGCGCGGCCCCAACAGCGCAACCACACGGCTGCGTTTCAAGGCCTGACGAACCTGCGATAATATGGAATTGCGTCTAAGCACGGTTGAAATATACCATGAATTACTAAAACGTCTATTTAGTATTTCATGGAAACGACAATATTATTAAATCACCAAACTTATCCAAAACAACTTTCGACAACAGCCGATATACTCTACCACCGTCAATTATGCCTGCCGAGCTTTTACCACACACCATATCCGTTCCGTACCAGCCTGATGGCGTCCTATAGGCTGTAGGCGTTTAGACTGTAGGCTGTAGGGTGAAGCCTGAAAAACACGGAAATACAGTTTTGTAAACAGGCCTAAAAACATCGCTTTTCCTAATAGTCTACAGCTTACAATCCCAGCATTTTCATAATGGGATTATTGAATATCCGCGCAGCACGATGGCGCAGTTGCCTGGCGCGATTCAGCCGCCCCTGCATAAACTTGATCTCGTTATTATTTCCGCCATTGCCCACCTGCCGCAGTAATTCCTCGGCATGGTCGAGTTCCGCGCCGGCGGTGCGAATCTTGCCCCGCACCAGTTCCAGAAGCCCCTGCCGTAAAGCCACCCCCAGATGATCTACGATCCGGTAATAATTCTTGCGGTCAGCCTTCTTCCAAATTCGCTGGAGCAGTCCCAGGCTCTCCAGCTGTCGGGCCGCAATGCTGACCGCGGCCTTGCTGAGCCCCAGATTCTGCCCGATGTCATCCAGCGAGCTGTCGCCCTCGGTCATATAAATATCGCCCAGCACCTGCCCGATAATCCGGCCCATGCCGAGATCCTGGGTAGTCCGGCCGGCCACCTCGATCAGGCGCGTCCGGACTTCCCGGATTATTGTGTTTTGCTGTTTTGTCATCTTTTACAATTTTGTAAAACCTGCTTAAATACTAACATCTGCGGCTGGCGTGTCAATATCTTTTTTTATCAACGCGGCTGAGGGCTCATTGTTCACTCGCCCGCCAACGTCAAAGCTCTTTGGATAAGCGCGGGGGCAAGGTGAATTCCTTGCCGAAGCATCCGGTCGATCATCTCACGCATAGACATCGGATGTCCTTGTTGTTTGACTTTAAGCAGCATACCGACAGACCCTGTCACCTGAAGTCCATATAGTCGCGCAATTCTTCTCCCCGGCAGTTCATCAATGGCTACGCGCGCGACTCGGCGGGTTATGGCCAGTTGGATAACCGCTGCCTCGCCAGAATCCAAAGCGTTATTGAGAAACGCATCCAATGACGTCTTTTCCTCTACCCGCTAAATCCACGATGCCGCTTGAAACTCTTGGGCGCCAAAACGGGTCAAATTGAATATGAGCAACTCGTCGGCAACCTCGCGAGGCACAAAAACCCTGCTGTAAAGGGGGCGAATTACATCCAGATTGCCGACGGCCGCAATAATGGCAAGCAAGGGCGTTGTGTTACACACAATCGGATGACGTTCAGGCATTGGCTAAATCCTGGGGTAATTCGTCTGGCGGATAATTGATCGCGGGGATATTATACTCGCGTAATTTCATAAGAAAAGAAACGCGATCCACGCCTACAAGTTGCGCTGCCAATCCCGACGGCAAGCGACCGAGTTCGTAGAGTTTCAGAGCAAGAGCCCACTTGACCTCGTCTTGAAACTGAGAATCGGTTTCCTGTAACATATCCGGCAACGCATCCGGATAATCTATGGTCAATGATTTCATGGATGACATATTATATGATCAGCATAATAAGTCAACTGTAGAAAGCAAGGGTGTCGTAAACAAGGGGTCACTCATAATAAGCAATAATCCAATTTTTGAGGCATAGCGATCACCCATTTAAGAACGACGGACCGGGCTTCGCCAAAGGGCTACGCCCTGGCACGCGCCAGACCCGTCAAGCGGGGGTCAGTCCTACGAATAAGCAATAAGCAAATTTTTGAGGCATGGCGATAACCATTAAATTCTGTTATAAAAACTTGTGCATTCAGTTCTTCAATAAACAGGCATGTCTGGACTTGACCCAGTTAAGCACATGCGTTTCCAAGGTCTTCGTAAATTCGATCAATTCGTTGGCGTCCGTGTCTGTCGCTCCTCCGGTATAATCATATTCCACCGTGTTGCGTTTGGTCCGGCAGGCATCAAGATAATCCGCGTCCGGCTTGCGCTCGGTTCCGAGAATCAGTGGCAGGGCTTGCAGTGTGCGGTAATGGGCCAGATTCTGTGTCGGACGATACCCTTCAGCATAAAGCAGGATGGTGCAGAGCTTGAGCGCAGCGTTATAGGCAATGCCGAAACGCCAGTCCGGCGAAATCCCGCCGGCCTGTGCATCGGCAAGGTCGCGGCGCACGATGGCCAGCAGGTTGCCGACCTCTTGCCGGTTGGTTTTGTGCGGCTTAAGCCAGCCGTTATCTGCCCATTGCTTTAAGGTCATCTTCCGATCCCACTATCCAGATTCGCGGCGACGCCATGACTGATGCCACGAAATGCTCCCTGGTTTTTAAACGTTTTGAAAACTCGGTGGCGCCAAGAACGTGTGGATTGATTTCGCGTCCAAGCTGATTCCCAACGCCAGCCAATAGCCCCGTAAGTTTGCGCAGTCCGCTATCGCCAATAACCATCAAATCCACGTCACTTTCCGGCGTTGCCGTGCCTTGCGCAATCGAGCCGAAAACAAACGCGCAATATATGCCTTTACCCTTCAAGGCTTCACCGAGCACATCAGCCAGACCGCAAGTTTTAAGCACGAGTCCGCGAATTTCCGTGAAAAGAGGATTGCATTCGTTCGCGGCGTAATAAACGCGATTGCCGTCCTTTCGGCGCAAAACCACGCCCAAAGCGGCCAGCTTTTCAACATCCTGCCGCACCGTGCCGATGGAAAGCCCCGCCCGGCGCTGAAGTTCGCGCAAATGGAGAGAGCTTGGAGAAGCGCCAAAGAGCAAGCGGAACACCTCCGCTCGCACCCTTGAACAAAACAATTGTGCCAATGTGTTCATGTGTTCGCTTATACCATACAATCGTTCGGTATGACAATACAAATGACAGGCGCGTGCTTTCTGAAGGAACAAAGGGGCATTCCGAAAATCTTGATATTTACTATTTTACACACCATACCCGTTCTCCACGCCAGCCTATTGGCGTCCTATAGGCTGTAGGCGTTTAGACTGTAGGCTGTAGGGTGAAGCCTGAAAAACACGGAAATAATGTTTTGTAAACAGGCCTAAAAACATCGCTTTTCCTAATAGTCTACAGCTTATAACCCCAACATTTTCATAATGGGGTTATTGAATATCCGTGTGGCACGATGGCGCAGTTGCCTGGCGCGATTGAGCCGCCCCTGCAGGAACTTGATCTCACTATTGTTTTCGTCATTGCCCGCCTGCCGCAGTAATTCCTCGGCATGGTCGAGTTCCGCGCCGGTTATAAGAATCTTTTTGAACATAACGCAAATTGTTCCTTGATTTCGGCGATATTCGGAAGGCATGCCGATGAAATAAGATCGCGGATATCTTTACGGGTCATGCCGGAACGATCAAGGATAAATTGCGCGTCCGCCACATCGATAGGATCATAGCGCATGAGTTTGGTTAAAAAGAGATCCTTGTCGCCCAACCGCAGGAGACACAGATGATTCCATTGACCTTGAATCGGCACCCGCTGTTGCCGCCACGACGAGGTTAAAATCAGCTGGGATTCTTCAAAGAAGTGGCTGATGTATAATCCTTGCGGCGCGAGTTCCCGGTTGGTCAGGTCCACGGCGGTCCAGAAATTTCCGCCGTGCAGTAATTCCTCGGCCTGTCCAAGCCATAGCACCCCGTCCACATCCATGCTCTGCGCATATTCGGAGAGCGGTTCTGGAAAACCCAATTGCAGGGCGGCGCGGCCATACAGGGTTAACTCGACCCGGGTAGTCAGATGCCGGTCCAATACGGCGAGAATGGTTTCGGCATTGTTCATGACACGAGCTTCCATGTTTTTGCGTTGCATCCCCGCTCATCGGGGATGGGAACTGCCAGGCGGGTCCAGTGCAGGATAGGATCGCGCGGAGCAAACACATTTGCGAGCGCTCCGTTCAGGGCGCGCCATACGGGGTGTTCCGGCGCCACGTGTAGAGCCTGGCGAGCCAATTCAGCGAGAACCAGTTCCGCCCGCTCGCGACGCGCCGTGGATAACAAAATCTCCGCATTCACGGTCTGCATGGAAATTAACTGCGCGGCCGCACGCAGCAACTGCGGGCGATCCAGGTTTTGGGGTTGACAGATGGCGACAACCAAATCCTCGTTAGATAGCGCGGCGGGTGGCGGCGGCATAAAGTCTGGACTGGCCGGCGGCCAGCGGGTGACAAATCGCGCCCCCCGGGCGTTGGCGACATCCAACAGCCAGTCTTCCAGACATTGCGCGCCGGGAGAATGATTTTCCCGCATGAGACGTTCCAGTCGGAAACGCAAAGGTGAAACGTGAACAGTCACACCCAGTCGCTGGGCAAGGGTGGAAAGTGGATTAATCATAATATTTGAGCTAATTGCAAAAGTAGCCACAAAGATGCACAAAATTCACAAATAAGAAAGGCGGGATTAGGATTTTTAGATGTATCATATTACCTTAATATTGCACGAACATCAACGTTAATGTCATATTTAGTCAATAAACACAGCGTGTAAGTTATTTTTTACACCACTTTTCCTTTTTCAACCGAAGGCTGATCCGCTCAGGCGGAACCCCAACGGGTTTAAGGGCTATGCAGGGCAGGCCTTCGCTCAAGAATACCGGGAATCACGCAAAAGCGAATGTTTCCACCTCGACCTTGCGCGTTGGTTGTGAATGCGCTTGCACCATTCGTCGGACTTTTTCTGCCGTCTCCCGACTAAAAGTCACTTCGCCACACCGGTCGCACACCTCGGTTGGCACCTGTTCAACCAAGCATAGTGTTTCTGCCTACGCGGAAGAATTCATCCGCGTTTTTCTGGTGAAAGACGGTATTTCCACAAACCTCGCATTTTTTCATCTTTGTGTTTTGCGCCTTTGCGAGGGCAGCTTCTTTCTTTTCCCGGGAAAGCGGGGATACCGTGAACCGAGGTCATGGTCTTCGCTTTTTTCGCGGGTTTCCGCATGCCAACAGTCCCATAACATCATCAGCAATCCCTGGTTGGGAGACCATTTCGAACAGACATCGGATGCGTGAACGTTGATGCCATATTGGGCGGAATCACGATTGTGACAGTGCCATTGCGCCTCGCCGACACGGACACAAAACCCGCATCGTATTGGAATAATCAATGGCTTATATCGGCGAAGATATTTGCGCCATGTCTTTTCCATCCGTAATTTCAACGCCCTCCGATCTGTTTCCATACTGGCGATATGGATATTCTTGTGTGATATCCGGCCTGGTATCTCTACGGCAATCTTCATTGGCTTATACCACCTGGACAGCATGAGAGTGCCCATTTGTAAAAGGGCACTACCTGGATTTTGACGCCGCCTGTTTTTTCTTCAAACTCTTCGGACATTGTAATTATGGTGCCGCTTGTCAGCCCCAGGCGCTGACAGGCTTCAATAAGCCCGTCAAACTCCCGTTTTTTGGTGTCGGCCGATGCCAGGTCATAAGCCACCTGATAGGCCTCCGGCTTGCCGCCGGTGGCAAGGTGTATAAAATCGCACTCTTTTTTATCCTTGTAAAAAAAAATATCAGAACCCGTGGAATGGAACTGCATAAAAACGGCGTTTTCAAGAAGTTTGCCCCGGTCTTCACCAATGCTGAAAGAAATCGCACCGGCCAGGCCGTTGTCCACCGCGTAAAACTTTTTTTCCGAAGTTTCCCGTTTTATAACCGAAGCGCTGTATTTGCGCAGAGGGAAGAAGAAATATATAGAGTTCAATTCTTCCATCAATTCATAAAGCAGGTTTTTATCTATTTTGTACCCCTGCGACCTGAGCTCGTTGTAAATTTTATGAAGGGAAAGCGGGCTGGAAATATTGGCCAAAAGCCGCTTTATAAAATACTTGAGCAGGTGGGCATGGGGCTTGCGCTTATAGCGCTCCATAAGATCCTTAAAAAGCATTACGTTGAAATAGCCCTGCAGTGTTTTTATGCGAAAATCCTGCGCGATGAAAAAAAGTTCCGGAAACCCGCCGTCAAGAAGGTACTGTCCTGCATTGGAGGCTATTTTTGCCCGGTTGCGGGAATCATGGATATCTGTATTAATGCCGCCGAAAGACAGGCATTCCGCGAAAGACAGAGGATAGATTTCATAGCCGAGGTTCCGGCCGCGCAGGCTTGTGGCTATGTCGGTGCTGAGCAGTTTTGAATTGGAGCCGGTGACAAAAATATTTTTAGAAACAGTATCGTAAACGCGCCGGATAAATTTTTCCCACCCATCCACATTCTGAATCTCGTCAAAAAAGAAATATGTTTTTGACAGTTCAGCTTCGGGGTAAAGCTCCTGGTAAGCCTGCAATATAAGGTCCAGGTCTTTTTTATCCGCATCAAGGCGCTCATCCTCAAAATTGACATAGACTATGCGGCTTATTTCCACGCCTTGCGCAAGCAGCCTGGAAATCGCGTCTAAAAGAAGGAAAGTT
>VSJD01000173.1 GCA_008636095.1 Kiritimatiellota bacterium
TTACCGCTCCGGCGCACGCCGGAAACAGTTATTAATTTGCCTGAATTAAACGGAAGTTCCAAGGGCCGCTTTTTTACAGCCGCCAGGGGCTTCATGTGAAACGACCTTATAATTTCTTTGAATATATCCTTCTTGTTCATACGGAAACTTTACATAATTATCTCTTGCAATTCAAGAAATAGTTTGGTTGAGGCCCTTGAATTAATACTTAACGAACTTTCCCCTTGCTTGTACCTGAATCCGTGACGGGATTTTATTTAAAGAGCCTTAAACCAAAGTTTATAACTACTTACACAATCAGCACCGTATCACTCAACCGGGATGCGTTTGATTGCATGATAAGAGTCGCCCTGCGGGTGAGGTCATTGTACCGCATCTGCTTTGTTGGCAAGGGGTTTGGAGTAGTCACTACACCGTCACCCTTGCCGCCGCGCAGTTGCGGCACACTGACCTCATCACGGATCCAGGTTGTAGGCTCTGTGTCGCTTGACCCCCATCCTTTCTCTTCAGTTAATTTGCCAGGATCCGACCCTATTGCTCCCAATTCTTTCCAGAACACCCTCTTGCTTCAGTTTCAGGATGTGCTGTTTCACTCCGTTGATGCTGATGCCAAGCTGCTGAGCCAGCTCGGCTCGCGTTACCCGACTGTTATGCCCGATCAGTTCCAGTAGCCGTTCCCTAGTCTTAGGGGTAGTCTTAGGGGTAGTCTTAGGGGTAGTCTTAGGGGTAGTTACCGTCTTTTGTTCTCGGTAATTCACGCTGACGAAGTAGCCGTCGCCACTCTCCTCATAGTCGAAGATCATGGTAGGATACATGGCAATCTCTTGGCGCACCCGGATGTAGCCGGTACCATATTTCTCAATGTCGCGCGTCAGGTAGAACGCCTCGGCAATCAACTTGTTGCGCGTGCGTGACGGGTAGCTGTCCGTCTTCAGCTTTGCGATGGTCAGATCACCGTAAAGGCGGCCGGGATTAAAAAAAGTGATGGCATTGTCAAATATCTTGATCTGAATATCCGTCGGGCTGGTGTAGTCCCGGTGAACCACGGCATTGAGCAGCAGTTCCCGCAAAGCTGCGGGCGGATACTCGAAAATCTCACGGCGCTGGATTTCGCCCGTGATCTCGAACGCAACCTTGATGTGAGAGAGGATAAACTTCATGGCGTCCTCCACCATATCAAACAAGGTGCCGCGAATCATCCGGTCATCAATGATCATTGAGGCTGTCTTAAAGCGGCCAATGTGCAATGCGTAGGGAGGATCGTTCTTGCCGAACAACAGCATGGCTGCGTGAGTAGGCACCCTGTTCTTCAGATACCCCAGTTTTTCCAGAACAACCTGCCAATCGCCCTCTCCCCGGAAGCGTCCGCCTTCTTTCACTAGTTTAAGAAAGGCCTCCATCTTGCCGAGAGCCATGTCATCCACAGTTGCCCGCTCTTCCGGATAGGAGTCCCAGGAAAGCTGCAGCGATTGCAGGTGAAGATTGGCAATCTCGGTCAACGACAGTCGGTGGTTACTGTTGGCAACCCGCTTGAAATAGCGATCACGATAAGCGACCGGCTTTATCGGAAACTCGCCCACACGAACAATGGCAACATTCTTGCCATTAACAGGGATCATTTCAATATCCGGGATGATAGACGGCGTCGTGTTCTGCTTGATCTCATTCACCCAGTTCTGCATGGATTCGTCACCACACGATGCGCCGACAATCTTTCCGTCATCGGCCACACCGACCAGGACGGTCCCTCCCAGATGATTGGCACAAAGCGCCTCGATAACATCCTTGCCAAAGGATACCTTGAACTCCAGGACTTCCGACTCCCCTCTTGTAATTAACTGTTGAATCTTCATGCTGCTATCCGACCTTTTTTCCAGACACCCAATATCATGTCCGTTCCACGCCAGCCTACAATCCCAGCATTTTCATAACGGGGCTCCCCGTCGCTCTCGAGCTTCCACCTTCGCTCAAAGAGCTATGGTGGACGAGATGGGGGACAAGTATTGAATATCCGCGCAGTACGATGGCACAGTTGCCTGGCGCGATTGAGCCGCCCCTGCAGGAACTTGATCTCGCCCTTATTTCCGCCATTGCCCGCCTGCCGTAGTAATTCCTCGGCATGGTCGAGTTCCGTGCCGGCGGTGCGAATCTTGCCACGCACCAATTCCAAAAACCCCTGCCATCAATGGATCCATGGATAATGGTTTTTTAACCGTAATATGGCCTTATCAAATGTCTTTAAGGATGCGCCAATCCGATCCGCCAGTTCCAAATACGCGGCATCATAAAACGACAGGTCATGCATCAGGGCCAAATCAAAAATCCGCCGGTAGACAACAACGCCATCGGTGGTATCGGTGCCGATCGGCAATTCGCATAACCGCGCCAGCGCACCCCGGGCCTGATTAATTTCCAACCTCTTTTTTCGGACAGCCGTTATCAGGACATTGCTTATTTCATACCAAAACAACGAGGGTACCGAAATATGGATCCTTTCCGCCAGTGCCTGTTCCAATAAATCATCCGTCTCCCGACCGTCAGTTTTCATCAACATAACGGACGCCATCGCGGAACAATCTAAAACCCATTTATTGGTCATCAGGAACGGCCCTCATTAATCCAGCTCCGCACTTCGGCGCGCGAGACGGCAATTGTCCGACGCAAGTTGCGGAAATAGTCCAAAGCCTCTCGCGCGACGCGGAAATTATCCGCCCCGCGGATACTTGTGAGATGCGCCACAGGCTTGCCCCGACGGAGAATTTCAAAGGATTTTCCTTTTATTACGTCCTGGAGTAGCTCGCTAAAATGCGTTTTGGCGTCAAACGCTCCGATCTGTATGGTTTTCATAGAAGACATAATACTACAAACAACCAGTTTATCAACTGGTTTATACGTTATTTTGTAATGCGTCAGTTATTTTGGGGCAGGCAAAGTTGTGCCATCCAAGCAGAGATGTCTCGACTTCCGCCGTCGCTCAAGGAGCTATGGCGGACAAGTCGCTCGACATGACACGCAGAAACGGTCATTCCGCCTACCCGCCATAGCCTCTTGGCGACGGCGGGAGCTTAAGCGAGGAATCTCGCCTTTGGCGGACAAGTCTCACTGACGGCGGACACGCCTCGCTATAGTTTAACCGTATTATGCCCCCAAAAATAACTGACGCATTACGTTATTTTTTCTTGTCGTATCCCGAGAAGGATATTTGGCACGTTTTGGTATGCTTTATGGCAAACCGACGCATCTTTCATAGCCCGAAGGGCGACGGAGGAAGGCCTGCAACAAGATATTGTATGTGGGGTAAGTCAAGGCGATACCCCGCTTAGTTGTAAAACTACCGCGTCTGATAATACTCCCGATACCAATCCACAAATTTTTTAATTCCTGCTTCCAACGGAGTGCCCGGTTGGAATCCCGTGTCCCTTACCAGGTCCGCGACATCCGCGCAGGTGGCTTCCACGTCCCCCGCCTGCATGGGGAGCAATTCCTTTTTGGCTTGTTTGCCCAAGTACGACTCCAATATTTCGATGAGTCGTAAAAGTTGTTCCGGTTTATGATTCCCGATGTTATAGACCCGGTAAGGGGCGCTACTGGTCCCCGGGTCTGCTTTGATCTGGTCCCAATCGGCATTTGCCCGGGGTGGACGGTCCAGCACCCGGACAATGCCTTCGACAATATCATCAATGTAGGTGAAATCTCTTTGCATGCGGCCGTAGTTAAAAATCTGGATGGGACGTCCTTCCAGAATGGCGCGGGTGAAGATGAACAGGGCCATATCCGGCCTGCCCCAGGGGCCATAGACCGTGAATAATCGCAGACCGGTTGTGGGCAGGCCATATAGGTGGCTATATGAATGCGCCATTAACTCGTTGGCTTTCTTGGTGGCCGCATACAAGCTGATGGGATGATCCACATTATGGTGAATGGAAAAAGGGGATACCTTATTCATCCCGTAGACGGAACTGGATGACGCGTAGACCAGGTGCTGGACCTGCTGATAACGGCAAGCTTCCAGGATGTTAATAAAACCATGGATATTACTGTTAATATAGACCTGCGGGTATTTTACTGAGTACCGGACACCGACCTGTGCCGCCAAATGGATAACCCGTTCGGGGCAAGCTTCCTTGAAGGCCGTTGCCACCAGTTCCGGCTGAGCCAGATCCATTTTTTGAAATGTGAACTTAGCGTCACCGCCCAGCAGTTTCAAACGCGACGCTTTCAGGTTCACGTCGTAATAGGCATTAATGTTATCCCAGCCGACGACATGATCACCGCGTTCGAGCAGCCGACGCGCCACATGAAAACCGATAAAGCCGGCCGCTCCGGTGACTAATATCTTCATGATATATGCCCTTGTAACTATTCAGGTTGCTTAGACTGTAGGCTTTAGACTGTAGGTTGTTTCATGTGAGCAACACGGATGTTCGCCCTCCTTTGCCAAGGCTTCCACCGTCGCTCTAAGAGCTATGGTGGACAGGTCGCCGAACACGTCGGCGGACAGGCCGGAGAAGACGGTCGCGTAATTTTGGCGCCCGTCAGCTGACGGATTGCGAGCGGTTTGCAGTATGCTTATACAGCGGCACCCCACGCGCCCACGCGAAACCCTGGCCAGCGCAGGGCGGGCGCGTGGCAAGCTTGCATCCCTGTCCCGCTCCGAGCGGAATGCGCCAAACTGACGCAATGCAATATTTATTTCTGTACTGATTCCAAAAAGCGCAAATCATCTAGGTCTTTTAAGCGACCGGATGCCCGCTTGTTCCGGATGAGATCCTTGCGCCCAAGATAGAATATAAACGCATCATCCAAGCCGGCCCCTTTTAATCGAACAATTACCCTATGGCGCCATGCCTCCTTGAAGTTAACCCCGTCAATTTGATTCACCAAGTCAATCCGGTTAGGCGGCAAACCGAATTGAACTACCAACCCAACCTGAAGAAATTCCTTCGCTACAGCAATTCCCGGCACGTTGCCCTTCCAAAACTCTTGCAGCGCCGCATATAGCAGTTGTACATTTTCGGGGGTTGCCTCATAAAAAAAATCCATGTCTCCCGTCAGCCGCGCATAACCGTGAAATATAACGGCTTCACCGCCAACAATCAGGTAGCGGACGTCCTGTTTATGCAGAAGCAGCAGGAAATCAAGGACATCTCTGGAAAACGAATCGGCAGTTAGGTGCTCTTTAGGCATGTGCGGATTGCCTTGGGCGGTCCAAATACCCTTTGTTGTAAAACTCTTGCCACCCTGATTCTTTGCTGAGGAGGCATGCCTAATTGCTGCTGGCGGTCCCATGCGTCCGCTTCTTTAAACGATTTTGCTTTATGGACTACGCGTTCCATATTGTTTATTCCTTAATTTTCACGGACATCAATCAGTGTTCCTATGATTATTTTTCAATGGTAAAAAATAAATGCTGGCTACGGTTATGCCGAGATAGTTATCGGGATGACAGAAGACCCTTGCACCATTCGCACATAAAAGCGCCGAAACAGGCCAGCGCGAGCGACGCTATGAAAAACAGCCCCGTTTTTTTGAGCGCCCCACGCGCGGCCGAAATCAGGCCCGGTTCGCCGAATTGAACGATCTCACTGCTTTTCATCAATGTGTTGACGTAAAACTCGGCTTCCGAGGGGGCCGCATTGGTCGGCGCCAGTTTCCCATCTATAAAAGAGCCGTTTGACGCAATCTTCGTCTCAAGAATCCGCACCACTTCCTGATATAGGTTGCGCCGGGCCAGGATCGCCGACAAAGCCTGGTCAGTGGTAAGCAACGCCATCTTCAGATTGATATATTCCTCGCTTTGTTCCTGGCCTTTGATGTGGATTGCCGATAATTTTTTCAACGCTTCAGGATCAGGCGCCGCTTTTTGAGTCAGATCGTTCCATATTTGGCGATCGTCCACGGCCCGCGAAAGTGTGACCAAGGGCGAGGATTGCGCGACCTGAACCTTCATTTTGTCCACCGTTGCCTGCCTTTCCATCAGTTCGGATTGAGCCTGTTTCAACAGCAAGCGAGACTGGGATAATGCCGCGTAGATATTATTTTTTTGAATACTTGCCAGGTATTCCCGAACCCACAACCGTACAATTAATAGCGCCTCATCGGCTGAAGTTTCCCAGGCTACCATGCGGATAAGGTCAGTCTTGGGCGGGCGCGTAATTTTGATTTGCTTTTCCAACGCCAATGGCGTGATTTTCAAGCCCTGATCGTTCAACAGGGCGGACACATTCCTGGCAATATAGGCCGAGGAAGCTTTCTGCAGGTGCGAGGCAATCATGGTTTCGAACAATTCCTTATCCACGCGGCCTTCCGAGGACAACGGAAGAATGACTTGCAGATAGCCCTCGGCCGTATACGACCGCGGGCGGTTGATGAAGAAAATACCCGCCGCCAGCGTGACCAGAATAACAAACAGGAAAATCGCCCACCGGTGCCGGAGAATCATTATAAGGATGTCGCGCAGTGACAGGAATTCGTCCGGCCCGCCTGCAGTGGCTGTGCCGTAGGCAGGCGGGGGGATGCCCGTGCCCGATGTGCTAACGGGTTGAGTTTCCACGGAATTCCGTTGTGGATCAGTTGGCATAAGGTTCTCCTATGATGATTGTCTACTTCTTCGTCTTGTTTTCTGCTTTAAGTGTGATCGAATTCGGTTCGAAAAATGCGGCGGCGACCCCGCCAAGCGCGGGATAAATCTTGAGCCGCCTGCGGGTTTCCCGCGCTTGCGCATACATGGGTATGGCGCTGCGCGCGGCGCACCCACATCCGACCCAAGCTTGCCTTGCTTTTTCGAACTCCTCGCCAAACTCGGGGAACCGAATTCGACACACGGTAGCATCCACCTTCGCTAAGAAGCTACGGCGGACAAGTCGGGCTTAGCGCCGCTCTACGCCCGATATATCGCTAACGCGGAAATCAACGGTTTCTGGTTCTCCAGCCGAACATTGACCACCGCGCGTAATACCATGCTTTTAACCTACAATCAACAACTTGTGAAAATTGCCGCATAAACAACGTATTTTTTATCGCAGTTCCAGATGGATAAAACACGAACGATACTCGAAACGCGTGATGAAGTAAAGCGCCCCGCTCACAGCACGGTTTATTCTGACATCGGACTTTGCTACTCTGCAAAGTCCGCCTCCGCTACGAAGCACGAGCCGAATTCACTTGGCCGTTGAATTCTGCTCCCGCGCGGCTTTTTTTACCCTCCTTCGCTTGAAAAAGCTACGGAGGGTTTTGCTCCCTTAATCATTAGTTCCCGGGTTCTTGGTCTCCCCATTACCGCCAATTTCGGCCGAGGAAGCTTTCGCGGCTCGCTTCACCCTCCTTCGCCCTATTGGGCTATGGAGGGTTCCGCGTTTCTATGATTAATGAGATTCTATAGCTTTACTGCGCTTCACCTGCTTGAGAATCCACGGATAGTTCAGGCTGATGCCCTTCTGGAGATCGAACTGCGACTTCCAGCCGGTGGAATAGATGCGGTCGTTGCTGAAGTTGCGGGAATGCACCCCCACCGGGCCGGGGATACTGCGGATCGCGATTTTCTTTTTGGCGACGGCCGCGACGGTATCCACCAGTTCCTTGACGGTCACATACTGCGGACAGCCGATATTGACAGGCTTATCAATCTCGGACTGCATCAGGCGGTAAATGCCGTCCACCATGTCGTCCACATAGGTGTAGGAGCGGATGGCGCTCCCGTCGCCCCAGATATCAATGGTGCCGCCGTCCTCGGTTTCCGCGATTTTGCGGCATATAGCCGCCGGCGCCTTTTCGCGTCCACCGCGCCAGGTACCTTCGGGACCGTAGCAGTTCTGGAACCGGGCGATCCGGACCTTGATGCCGTACTTGCGGCCATAGGCCAGGGCCATGCGTTCAGAATAGAGTTTTTCCCAGCCGTACTCGTTATCCGGGTTGGCGGGAATGGCCTGGTCCTCGTGCATTTCCGGCTCACCCGGCATCATGTCGCGATAGACGCAAACAGAGGAAGAGAAGAAATAGCGGGGCACCTTGAGCGCCGCCGCGGCATGGGTCATATAGACATTGATCAGCATGCTGTTGTGCATGATCTCGCATTCGGCGGAATGAATGAAGCCCATGCCGCCCATGTCGGCGGCCAGCTGATACACCTCGTCCACTGCGCCGCCATCCTTGGCCACGGCCTTGAGGCAGTTTTTCGGCAGGCGCAGATCCAGCTTAAGAAATTCGTCCGCCGCCGTGCGCGCAAATTCAGGGCGTTTGATGTCCACGCCGCGCACCCAGTAGTCTTCCTTTTTGAGACGCCGTACCAGGTGGCTGCCGATAAATCCGCCTGCCCCGCAAACAACTGCAGTTTTCATGATGTGGTTCCTTTGCTTCTATTCCGGTTGGTCCTTCACTAATTTCCGTGTGTTTTTATATTGCCCAAGGCGGCACTTAGCCGCAACTAAACTTTGTTTACGCTGGTTGTCGTTTCCGCCAGAGGCGGATCCGCCTTAGGCGGAAATAGCAGTGCGAATTTCGTTTGAAAAAGGCTGCCCCCCTACGCGAAGCCGCTTCCACCGTCGCCAAGGCTATGGTAGACACGTCGGCGGGACACGGCGGCGATTTCGGCTCATCTGCCCCGTTACCGCGCTTGCGCATACGCGAGTATCGCGCTACGCGCGGCGCCGGTGCATCTGAGCCAAACTTGCCTTGCTTTTCAAATCCGTCAGCTGACGGAACCGAAATTCGCCCTGCGTTGGCATGCTGCCCATTCCCGCGTTCACATCATATTTATCCCAAAAAGCCTCTGGTCCCGTGGGGCGCGACCCCTATCAGCAGTATTTCCGTTAATAAAATACCCCGCGCTAAATACGGAAGAACCTTCCGGTTAAATAGGCTATATCCTCGTAACGCATGCGTATGCATTCGTGATGCACTGTAGTCTTACTACGCCCGGTTCTCAAGTAATTTTATGCATCGGAGGCCGAAGTTGGCGACCTGAAACGTCCCGGTGTCCACCATCCCGGACTTAACTGCGGGGCGTGATGGTAAGGGTGTAAAGACGGCCACTGCGCGGTTCACGCACAATGAACCCGAACCCGAACACCACCACGAGGCTCAAAATCAGGTTGGCGATAAAAATCGGCTGGTACGAGCCAACCTGGTCAACGACCCAGCCGCTGAGCGTAGTGGCCAGCATCACAAAGCCTGCCATCAAAATATTGCCGATCGCTATGAGCCGGTTGGGCGGTTCCTGCGGACACAGTTCCGCGCTCATGTTACACATGAGCATCCCGATCGAACTGGCAGATATCGCGTAGATGCCGTAGGCCACGTACCACCATTCGACACGGTATGCCACCAGGCAGATCAGAAAGGCACCCGCCATCAGGCCGCCGGTAACACAGCCAATGAGCCGGTATCCAAAACGGTCGGCCAACAGGCCAATGATCCAGCCCAGACACATGCCAGCGATGAGAAAGGCGATGCTAAATCCCCCTTGGGCCTGGGACGAAACATGCAACTGGGTCCGCGCGGCGTCAACCATAAAGGGAGCGCAATTGACGGCCATATAGAGCAGGACCATAAAGAAAATGAAAATCCGGTAATTGGGATCCTGCCAGAGCGTGCGAAACGTATTTCGCAGATAATGTCCAAACGATACAGTGAAAGGGTCGGCCGGGCGTTCATGTTCCGGATTGACATGATCGCGGATTTTCCATAGCGGCATGCATGACAGGATATACAGGGCCGTGCCGATCACAAAGGCCATCTGAAAATTCCGAGGTGGTTCCCAGTGCGATAGCACCCGGGTGGCAACGTAGCCCGTAAGCAGAACCGGCAAACCGAGGCCAAGCATACGCAGGCCAAACAGCCGGCCGCGCTTGCGGGGCGGGATATTGTCCGTCATGATCTCCCAATAAACCGAGTTTAACAGGAAGAGCGTGCCGATAAACAGGATTTGCACGAGCGTAAAGGCCGTAAAATGAAACCAAGACGGCCAGGTAGTCCCCCAAAAAAACGCTGCCCCGGAATACAC
>VSJD01000174.1 GCA_008636095.1 Kiritimatiellota bacterium
CAACCAGGGCACACTCGAACCAGTTACGATCGAGCGATAAATCACCAGCCGTTTTTTGGCGGGAATCAGATAACTCATCAGGATCTGGCCCGCCGCGAAGATGGGTGGAAAAGACAAGATAAAACCAATCAGCGCCTTCGGGGCGTTCATAGCGCCAAGGTAGGCGGGTATGAATGTGGAAAACATGGCAAACGGCAGGCCAAGTCCCCACAGGAATTCCCAGCTCACCATGGCCGTCAGGTTCCGCCGATAATCCCGCTCGACCAGGTGCTCGTATTCGGCCGTGACTGTCGGGTTAATGGGCATTACGAAGGCTCCGCACGGGCAACAAGCAGGGTCAATAAACATTCAGCGCTGGCGCGGATGGCGCCGGCCTTAGCGTGCACCACCTGCTCGGCCCGCCGGCCATAAGCTTGGGCCACCTGGTTATCGAGCCACAGTTCTGTCACTACCCGCTCCAGAGCGGAGGCATCCGGAACCTGGATCAGAGCATTCGCGGCGCGAAAGTCTGCGACGACGGTGGTGAAGTTTTCCGTGTACGGGCCGATTACGATCGGCTTGGCGAAGACGGCTGCTTCGATTACGTTCTGACCCCCGTGGGACGTCAAGCTTTTGCCCACAAAGATAACCGTTGCCAGGGCAAAAAAAAGTTTCAATTCCCCGGTTGTATCCACCAGCAATACATCCGACTTCGCCAAGGCTACGCCGGACAAGTCGGCACGGCTACAGGAAGTAGTTGCCGTATGCGCGGCTTTCAGCTCGCTCCAGGCCATTCCCGACAGGCCGGCTTTACGGATGGCAGCCATGACCGCCTGGCGACGTTCGGCGTGGCGGGGAACCAGGACTAACCGGGTCTTCGAGTCCTGGGCGCGCAATTTTTTATACAGATCCAAAAGGATGGTTTCTTCGCCCGGCCAGGTGGATCCGCCCACCAACCAGCGCGTGTCGGCATCAAAACCGGCCCGGAGCAGAAGAGCGCGAACAGGGGCCGAATCCATGTGCGAGGGTTCGGTCACATCATACTTGGCCGAGCCCATAACCCGGATTTTTTCCGGTTCCGCGCCCAGCTCCCTCAGCCGCTGGGCATCCTCCGGCCCCTGCATGCAAAAGAGATCAAAGCAGGCCAGTGCTTTTTTCACCAGGAGCCGCACCTTACGGTAGTTACGGCACGAATGCGCCGAAAGGCGGCCATTCAACAGCATGATCGGCATACGACGGCGCCGGGCCAGTCGCAGGAGATTAGGCCAGAGTTCCCCCTCCACCAGTATGAGCGCCAAGGGACGCAGACGGTTCAGTACCCGCGTCATGATCCAGGGAAGATCTACGGGAAAATACAGCAGGACATCGTCCGCAGACAGTTGCTGTGCGGCAATGGCGTGCCCGGTGGACGTGGTGGTCGTCAAGACAAAAGCCAGGGTGCTCCGACGCTCCCGCAGGGCGCGCATGAACCGCAGGGCGACAAGGACCTCGCCCACGCTGACAGCATGAATCCAGACCCGTGGCCGGTTTCGCAGGCGTTCCTGCACGGAGGACTCGTAGCGGCCGAACCGCTGGAGAAATCCCTTGCGATAGCCGCCGCGCTTCCACATCCGCAACAGGAATCGCGGCAGGAGCAGTAAAAATACGATTGGAAAAAAACAGTTGTAAAATAACCAGATCATAATAATAAGAAATGAAGAATGTCCGCCAAAGCGGATCCGCTTCAGGCGGAAAAATCAGGCAAAGTACTAAACAATGCCTGCCATGCATCACTCAATCAATCTTTTTCTTTGCCTTTTGCTTTCTGAATTCTGCATTCTACATTCTGCATTCCGCATTTGTCTTCAGGCCCGCGGGTGGGCTTCGTTATAAACCTGCTTAAGCCGTTCCACCGTGACGTGGGTGTAAATCTGGGTCGTGGAAAGACTGGCGTGACCGAGCAATTCCTGGACACTGCGCAAATCGGCGCCGGCATCCAGCAGGTGCGTGGCGAACGAATGCCGCAAGGCATGCGGCGACATGTGGGGATCCAGATTGGCCCTGACCAGGTAGCGTTTCATGAGCCGCTCGATCGAACGCGTGGTCAACCGGCCACCCGTATGGCCTACGAAAACGAACGCGGGGCTGGTGCGCTTAAATACCCCGGCCAGCGTGGAGCGCTTTTCCAGCGCGGTCTGTATGGCTTTCACGGCCGGTTTGCCTAATAGGCACAGCCGCTCTTTCTTGCCTTTACCCCGGACTTTAACCACGCTCGCGAGCAGATCAATGTCGCTTTCATTCATACCGGCCAGCTCGCTGACCCGCATGCCGGTGCTGTAAAGAATTTCCAAGATCGCCGTGTCGCGGATGACGGCATAATCCAGCCATGCGCGCTTGGCGGCATCCGGTTCCCCGGCCGGAGCCGACGATTCGGCCGGAGCCGACGACTCGGCCAGCGCTTCTGCGGCCACCTGGCGCGGCGCCTCCAGCAGGCGGGTTACTTCCTGGAGCGTCAACACCTTTGGCAGTGGTTTTCCGCGTTTGGGTGAGATGATGCCGGCAAACGGGTTCTGCGTCACGTGTTCTTCCCGGTTCAGGAACTTGAAGAACGACCGCAGGCTGGAGAGTTTCCGGTTGACCGTCGTGGCCACGGCCTGCTGTTTCTGGCAGTGCACGATGAACTTGCGGGCGGAAAATTTATCCACGTCCGGCCAGGCATAGGGCGGCTTGGCTTCCGTGCCCCACTGGGTCCGGACAAACTGCTCCAGGTCAACCAGGTAACTGCTGATTGTATGCCCCGAGGCGTTGCGCTCGCCCTCCAGGTAACGCATGAAATGACCGATACAAGGGTCGTCCATGATAATCTTTGCACTCATGGTCCTACTCCCAACGTGCGCCTTGCCCGCAACCTAAACAACCAAAACCTCACCACAGAGTTACAAAGGCACGGAGAGCAAACAAGAGGAGGGTTTGTCAAATTTGGGATGAGCGTTCCGCTCCCCAAAAATTTGACAAACGCAGTTGTATTTTGGAGCAAGATCGGAGATTTGATTAGTTCAATCATCTTCTTTCCTTCTCCAATGAAAGTCATTTCTTGAAATCCGGTTTTGCGTCCAACAAAACCGGATTTCAAGCAAACTCTACTCCGTGCTTCCGTGTCTCCGTGGTGAACTTCATCTTGCTTTGGCAGCCTCTCGTTTTTTATAGCGATTTCGAGTGGATAAGGCGCTATTATCTTCGTCTCAGCGCCACGCGCCTTCCCGGCAACATGCGCACCACGCGCTTCATTTCGAGACCCAGGACCAGCACGCTGAGGGCGGAGGCCGGCACGCCGGTTGTCCGGGTCAGGGTATCCATATCCAGTTCCTCCTCGGCCAGGGCCCGCACGATCTTTTCCTCGTCCGGGTTAAGCGGTGGAAGGTTTTCCAAGGCGCCGTGGCAAGCCGGCGGAATCAGGAATTCAAATTCCTCGAGGATATCATCCACGCTCTCGACCAGGCGTGCGCCTTGTTTTATCAACTGATGACTGCCCTTGGAGGCGGGCGAGTCAATCCTACCGGGAACGGCAAACACGCATCGGCCCTGGTCGAGCGCCTGGCTCGCCGTGATGAGCGCGCCGCTGGTGGGGCCAGCTTCCACCACGAGGACGCCCATGCAAAGGCCGCTGACAATGCGGTTGCGCATGGGGAAGGTGGTTTTATCGGGCTGACGGCCCAGCGGAAATTCGCTCAGCACCGCGCCCTGGCGGGCAATGCCCAAGGCCAGCTCGGCGTTTTCCTCGGGATACAAGCAATCCAGCGCGCCGCCGAGCACGGCTAAGGTCCGACCACCGCCTTGCAGGGCGCCGCGGTGCGCGGCGGTATCAATTCCGCGCGCCAGCCCGCTTACCACGACAAAGCCGGTCTTGGCCAGATGGAAGGCAAATTTTTCGGCCGTCTCACGCCCGTACAGGGTGGTGTGCCGGGATCCCACCACGGCGATGGCGCGTTTGTCTTCCGGCGCCAGCGTTCCCCAGACATAAAGCGCCAGGGGCGGGTCATGGATCGTCAACAACGGCTTGGGATAGGCGGCATCCACCGGCGTGATGATTTCATATCCCCGCTTGCGGGCGCGCGCCAGCTCCTCATCCGGTCGGAGGTGTCCGCGCTGGCTCGCTATCTTTTCGACCAGGGCCGGGCCGATACCTTCAGCCTTGAGCAAATCGCCCTTGTCGGCCTGGAAGATGGCTTGGGGCGAACCGAGTACGGTTACCAGGGCCCGGACGCTGACCGGCCCGATGTCCTCCATCATATTGAGTGCAATATAGGCTGTGCGGGAATCCATTACTAAGAATTGCGGATTGTTGATTTCGGATTGATGATTGCAGAACCGTCAAATATTACGATGAAACAATCGAGGCTAACCGTGTATCTCCCTTTGTTCCGTTTGAAAATCAGAAATCAGCAATCATAGATCATAAATTCATTTAGCTGGCCGGTGCGGCGGCGTTCCGGCGCGCGCGGCGTTTGCGGAGGGCGAACAACTCCAGTTGCGGCGCCTTCAACAGATCGTAGTTTTTCAGAATGCGCAGGATCTGCAGGAGGTCCGACTTCTCGTAGTTTTTATTGGTGTCCACGCTCTCCAGCAGTTCCAGCAACATCGTGCGGAACGAAAGCACCCCATCAATGCCTTTCTGCTTCAGCAGGCCCAGTGTGTCGTTCCGCAGTTTTTCCGAGACCGGGAGCTGGGGCAGGCAGAGAATTTTGGCGAAGTCCGGCTTACCCAGCCGCCGCGCCGCCGAACGTACCGCGTCCGCGCTGGCGAAGCGCACGATTTCGGGGATGTGCTCCAGCATGGCGGGATAGACGCGTTCCGTGTGCCAGGAGTACACACCGACGACCGCCCGCGGAACGGTTTTCAGGTCCTCCGTGGTCCAGAGCATGGTATCCGGCAGGCGCTGTGCGGTGATCAGCGGGTGATCCACAATCAGGTCAATTTCCTCGTCCATCCGCTTGGGACGGCCGGTGACGAAATACTTGCAGGGCTGGATGACCATGTAACCCTGCTGTTCAAAATATTCCCTGACAATCCATTCGCTGACCGAAGCCATGGCGCCACTCCTCCTATGATGATTGCCTACTTCTTCGTCTTGTTTTCTGCTTCAAGTGTGCTCGAATTCGGTTCGAAAAATGCGTCGGCGACCCCGCCAAGCGCGGGATAAATCTTGAGCCGCCTGCGGGTTTCCCGCGCTTGCGCATACACGGGTATTGCGCTGCGCGCGGCGCACCCACATTCGCCCCAAGCTTGCCTTGCTGTTTCGAACCCCTCGCCAAGCTCGGGGAACCGAATTCGACACACGCCGTCATCCGGCTTCGCTCAGAGCTACGCCGGACGGGTCGTGGCGCGCGAAACGCACGCCCGAGATCTGATTTCTCTGATCGGCGTACCGGATGCCTTCGAGGAGAGCCGCACGAGCTCCCCGCAGAAGGCGGACGAGTACGCTGTTTAAGTCTTTGCCAAAACAAAGTTCGGAAAATCTTCAAATACCCAATTGTTCTCCTTTGTTTCACACAAAGCCACGAAGCATTATTAGACCATCCCGCTTTCGTTTTCCTGCATACCTCTGTGCCTTTGTGTGAAAAGACTCAGGCCAGGGTCGAGCCGCGCCAGTGCAGTTTCTGGCGCAAAACCGTGAAGTAGCTGTAATCCGGCAGGTGCACAAAGTGGGCCGAGGTTTTACTGCGCCGGATTTCCACCTGGTCGCCCGGCTTGAGCTTTTCGCCTACCTGGCCGTCCACGGCAAGCAACAGGTCGCCCACGCTTTTGGCCACCCGGACAGTAATCCGCTTTTCATCCGGAATTACCAGCGGGCGCGAACTGAGCGTGTGTGGACAGATCAGGCTGACAACAAACGCGGCGGCGCCGGGATGCAGGATCGGTCCGCCAGCCGCCAGCGAATGCCCCGTACTGCCAGTGGGCGTGGAGACGATCAGTCCATCGCACATGAAGGATGACACAGCTTCGCTGTCAAGGCGCATGTCCAACGTCACGATCCGGGGGCACGCCCCGCGGTCAATGACGACGTCATTCAGTGCGCGGTAGCGGCTGATGATCCGGCCGGCGCGTGTAACCGCACATTCCGCCAACGCGCGGCCTTCCACGGTATACCGTCCCGTTGCCACGCATTCCAGTGCCCGCCCGGCATCCTGCTGGGCAACGCTTGTTAGGAACCCCAGGCTTCCCAGGTTAACGCCGAGCACCGGAATGGGCCGACCCTGAAGCAGGCGCATGGCCCTTAGCATGGTGCCGTCCCCGCCGAACACCATCAGGAGTGAAATGGCCCGGATCAGTTTTTCCGGCACCAGGCGGCGCACGCCCGGTAGAAAACGGGCGGCTTCCGGCTCGGCCGCCAGCCGCAGGCCGAGCCGCCTGGCGGTTTCCGCAAACCGGCCCAGCACATCCGGCGCCGAGGGTTTGGAGCCATTGGCAAATATTCCGATGGGTTTCATATTCTATATGAGGTGTTCGGTGTTCGGCAACCGGTGGCCTTCAATCCAAGTGTGGGAATATAGGCGTTTAGGAGTCTGGGCGCATGATGCAAATTCTTTACTCCCATAAATCCAAACTCCCATACTTCCATAAGCCAACACCCTTTAACAGATGCTGTTGTAATCTTCCACCCCCTGAACACCGAACACTGAACACTTTTCCGAGTAGCTATCCTGGTTTTTCCCAACAGGCTAAAAATTCAATATTGCCGGCGGGCCCCCGGATGGGCGATTCACAAACACCCCGCCACACTAATCCCAGTTCCACCTGGCCAAAGGCGCGTATTTTCGACACGACCCGTTCATGCACGGCGGCATCGCGCACAACGCCCCCGCGGCAAACCTCCTTGCGCCCGGCTTCAAATTGAGGCTTGATGAGCGTGATGATCCCCGCGCCACGGCACAGAGTAGTATTAACCGCCGGCAGGACTTTTGTCAATGAGATGAAGGAAACATCCACGGCGGCAAAAGCCGGCGCGGTGTCCAGATCGCCCGGCTTAAGGTAGCGGGCATTCACCTGCTCCATCATAACCACCCGCGGATCCTGCCGGAGCTTCCAGTGCAGTTGTCCTTTACCGACGTCCACGGCGAACACTTTGGCGGCCCCATGCTGAAGCAGGCAATCGGTAAATCCGCCCGTGGAAGCGCCCACATCCAGGCAGATTTTATCCCGGACATCCAGGGCAAAGACTTCGAAGGCCCGTTCCAGTTTTTCGCCGCCGCGTCCGACGAACCGATCAGGCGCCGCAACGGCAAGAACAACTTCCGCCGGAAATTCCTGGCCCGGTTTAAGCGCCGGCTGTCCATCCGCGCGCACCGTACCGGCCAGGATCAGGCGCTGGGCCTTGGCTCGGCTTTCCGCCAGATTCCGCATTACCAGTAATTGGTCTAACCGTTGGCGTTGGGTCTTCATGGGCGCAATATGTTTAACCTAAAATGATTTACGAACCACTACAAATCAGATTGCACGTCCGCTCCAGATAAAATGGCTTTTACTTTTTTCTGGAATGCGGGATGGGCGGGTAATAGATAAAGAGGTGTGAAATGGCATCGGTTTCACCGAGGAAAATTTCGCCAAAGGGTCCGACGCTCATGGCGCCGATGGAGTGTGCAAACCAATACTCCGGTATCGTGGTGCCGATGATCCCTAAGTCGCAAAACCCCTGTCCGGCGGGGTCATAGACGAACAGGTGTGCCATGCCTTTTGGTTCATCCACGATCCCGTAGATCAGGCCATCGTGGCCTTCGACCAGAGAGCGGATATACGACTGCCGGTTGGGCTTGCCAAGGTTCGCCAGGTTTCCGGAGACCGGATCATAGCGGAAAAGGTATCCATCGACTGTGGTGCCGCCGTAAACTGTATTAGCGCTGCTCACCAGTAAGCTTGCCACACCGGCCACGTAGCGTTTGCCGCTCTGGCAGGGAGCGTGGGCGTCCAGTGCCTGTAACTTTGCCTGGAAGGGTTCGTATTCCCAGAGCCGGCCTTCGGCGTAGGTGCCCAACAACCGACCGTCATGGAGCAGGGCCAGGACGGGGCAGGCTCCTTCAATCTTGGCCAGCATTTGCGGCTGCGCCTTCTTGTTGTCAACTGCCAGGGAGAAAAGAAAGTTGCCGGGCGCTGTCAAGCCGTAAACCATCCGGTTGCTGCGGTTGAAGACCAGGGTGCTAACGCCTTCGCCCTTCTGTGGAGCCGGCAGAAATTCGACCGGCGAGATTTCTCCGAGGAACTGTTCAAGTCCCTGGGCGGCTTCCAACCGGATATTGTGCCGGAACAGGCCGCCGCCATCCTTGCCGTGCCAGCCGCCAAGGATTTCCTCATTGCCGAGATCAACCAGGGCGCCGCCGGCAACAGGTCCCTGGCCAAGTTCAGCGACATGCGACACGCCGAAGGCCGAATGGAAATAGAACAGGTGGCCGCGGTTGCCGCCGGTGATGCCGTAAGTCAGGTTGCACTCCAGCGCCAACAGGGCGAAGATGGCCGATTCCTCCCGCAGGATTTTCGGTTTCACCAGAGCCTCTTTCAAGGCGAACCCGTAAATTGTCCCGCGCCGGACAAATGGGAAGGCCTTGTCGCGGTACAGACGAGCCATGTCGCTCTCGGCAACTACTGTCAGGGTTGGCCAAGCCGGGGTTTCAGCTGGTTTCATTGATAAAGCTTCCTTCCTCTCAGAAATCACTCGGGGCGATAGATCAGGATGTTAACCGGGATCCGTTGGACACAGGCGAAATAGAGCGTGCCGGCCGGGTCGCAGACCACGCGCCAGGGGAAATTCCCCTGCCCGTTCAACTCCATCAGGCCAATTACCTCTTTCTTTCCGGTGGCAACATGGTAACGGGCCAGGATGTTGCCGTCGGACTGGTTGCGCTTCTGGTTAACCGTGTAATATATATGACCACTGTGGTCCGCCGTCATGCAACGCAGGAAGACAGCGGGGATGTCATCCAAGCCTGGACCGAGATCCTCGATCGCCGGCTCATCCCGGCGCGGATCGAAACGGAAGAGATGGTCGTTGGAATAGGTCAGGCCGTAGATGAACCCGTCCGGGCCCTGGCACATATCGGTGATCCAGGAACAGGCCCCGGACTGATTCCAAGGTTCCACATAGGGGCGTGTGTCGAAAAAACGGAGCCGATCCTGCTTGACGTCGTACTTAATCAACCGTGAGGTAACGTCCGATGTGTAAAGGTTGCCGGTGCTGTCGAAAATCATGGCAATGGGATACATCGAAGAGATCCGGCCGTAGTCCTTGAAATCCCGGCCGGCGAGGTCGGTGCGGAAAAAATGCGCTTTCGGATAGGTCGCACCATAGAGGCATTTCCGTTTCTCGTCCAGCATCAGGTAGGGGATGCCTTCATGGGGCGTGATCACACCGAAGTCCACCGCTTCGCGGCTCTTGGTATCGTAGCGGAAGATATGGGCGCCGGGAAAGCTCATCACGGGATCACCCCACATGGTAAACGGGCTCCAGATCGGGACGCCGATGGGCGGAGTGGTGCAATGGGTGGCACCGTAAACCTTGCCGTCACGGGCGTGGCAGAGGGAGAAATGGATCTTGCCCTGGGTAGCATGACCGCTATCCGGTGGTTCCCCGGTGACCCGGCCGATGTCCGCAAGGTGCTGGAGCCGCCGGGCCTTTGTGTCATACATATATAATTGGGCAACCCCGCCGCCGCGGCCTTCCAAGCAGAGGCCGATATAGACCTGGGCGTCGTGCCCCATGGTGATGGTCCAGATGGTGTCGTGCTGTGGATGTTCCGGAAAGACAACGGATTCCCATTGCCGCGGATTCAGGATTGGGATAACCATAAACTGACACCTTGATTTTGAAGGAATTTTGGTCGTCCATTAAAGGCCAAATCCCACCGCCGCTACGGCGCGACAACGGCCGGCGGAGCCTGGCCAGTTTAAAAATAATTACACAACATGTACTTTACCGACATTATTCATGCTTGTTAATTTACGCTTTTGTGATCATTTGTCAAGACAGCCGGTGGCGTACGGCCACAGCTGAACT
>VSJD01000165.1 GCA_008636095.1 Kiritimatiellota bacterium
TTCATGTTCGGACCCAAGAATACATTGCAGAAACGATGGAGCATTGGTATAAATCAATTATGAATAGAACGCTCACCAGAATTGGCCGCACTACTACTGCGTGACCCGCAGACGAATTACGCGGAGGGTAAACGCTGACGTTGTTCGGCCGAAGGAAACTGACATGAATAATTCGCCTTATGAAAGATTTGACGGCAACGACCTGATCCTGCGGGACGAATTGGCCATTGATCGGACACTCTTGGCAAACGAAAGAACCCTCATGGCGTACTTGCGCTCCGGGGTGGCCCTGCTGATTGCAGGTGTGTCGATCATTCATTTCTCGCAGGAAGGTTGGTTTTGGGTAGTTGGCATTGCATGCATTCCAACCGGAATGATCACCGGCGTGATCGGTGTGGCACGATACCGGATAATGAACAAGAAGATTGCATACGTCCGTAATCGGCCGACAACAGAAACAAGACGGACAAACGAGAATGCCAAACCATGAGATAAAGTTTAACCTGAATCCGTGACGGGATTTTATTTAAAGAGCCTTAAACCAAAGTTTATAACTACTTACACAATCAGCACCGTATCACTCAACTGGGGTGCGTTTGATTGCATGCTAAGAGTCGCCCTGGTTACGCACATGAAAGAAAAGAATGGAGGATGATGTGATAAAAATCGGCAACATGCTCTGGCGAATCGGCGAAATACTTGATTTCGACCAGCAACTGGCGTGGATCCGCGATGCCGGGTTTGACGGCGTGGGCTTTCATGCCAGTGCCGGCATTCCCGGAGAGTGGTGCGGCATTGAGCCTTGCGCCTGCAGTGCGGGAGAGCGGAAGCGTCTACGGAAGGAGATAGGAAGGCTTGCCTTTGCGGAGATCCATGCTCCCTTTAGAATTGAACTACGGAGCGAAACGCTATCGTCCGACACAACTGCGCTGATGCCCATTCTCGAGTTGGCTCAAAACCTTGGCGCAGGGATAGTCACCGTCCATGCCCTGGTTTCTGATTCCGACGTAAATTCAGGCTTGGCCGGATGGCTTGTTCCCATGCAAACACTCAATGCAAAAGCCATCCAGGCGGAGACCAAAGTCGCTTTGGAGATTGTGGCCGGATTCGACAAAGTGATTAGTTGGGGGTTGTCCAATGTGGGCGTTAATCTGGATGTCGGGCACATGTACCTGCCGGCAAACAGGCAAACCCTAAAAGATGCCGGGGGAATCAGGAATCTCATTCGTCATATCGGTAGTGCGCTCATCCATCTTCATCTACATGATGTTGACGGCAATACGGATCATATCGAAATAGGTACTGGGGGGGTCGAGTTCAAGGAAATAGCCGCCGCATTACAGGACATCGGCTACCAGCATAACGCGACTCTCGAAATGAATCCCGACCGCGTTTCGCCGGAAGGGATTCTTCGAAGCGCAGAAAACGTGCGCCGCTGTTTTCGTGAGGTCAGAACAGGATGAGACGCCTTTGGATAGCAGACGTTCACGCGAACCTACCGGCGTTTGAAGCGGTACTTCGAGATGCCGAGACGGTAGACGAGATCGTTTATCTTGGAGACATTGTCGGCTATGGACCTCATCCCTCCGCTTGTATTGATCTCCTGGAACACCTTCAGGCGAAGGCCGTTCTGGGCAACCATGACGCCTCAGTTCTCGCCCTCGGAAGACGTGCGGCGCAATATTCCTGCCCTGTGAACTGGGACGAATGGACGCATGACCAGCTCAATGATTCGCAGCTATCGTATTTGGCGGCCCTCCCCACGGAGTTGGAAATCGTGTCCTGTGGAGCTAAAGTCAAGGCGATGCACCAACCTCCCGGGGCTCCGTATCTTCACCCCGCAATGCCTGATTATGTCTTGGCAGAGCATCTCCAAGCGGTTTCCTGTGCTGCCATCTTTTGTGGACACTCACATCGCCGAATCGACCGAACCATTGCCGGTCGCAGATTTGTCTGCATCCCCCCGGTTGGCCAGCCTCGAAACCGCGACCCTCGAGCAGGCTATGCTATCGAGCGCGATGGGCGCCTTGAGTTTGGTTTCGTGAGATACGACATCGAGCGTGTTGTTGTTGACGTACAGGGAATTGGATTAAAAAAGGAATTCTGCCAACGCTGGATCAACTTTCTTCGCACGGGATTCGACACCGAGTGGTCCCATGAATACGAACATGACGGCGTGCAGAACCAAGGCATCCCGCCGACGTCCTGAAGGCTGCGGCGTTATTTCACGACATTACCAATCCGTTCGGCAATGGCCGGCGCGGTCAGGCCGAAACGTTCCGCCAGGGCATCGAAGGGTCCCTGCGGGATGAACTGGGCGGGCCAGCCAAACCGCAGGCATGCGCACCGGTAGCCAACGTCGGCCAGCACCTCGGTCACCAGTGAGCCGAATCCGCCCGTAATGATCCCGTTTTCAAAAGTCGCGATACAACGCGCTGTGGACGCGTGGCGGCTCAGCAAGTCACGGTCCAGCGGGACGATGAAACGCGGATTAACGATTCCTGCCTGCAAGCCCTGGGCCGCCAGCCGTTGAGCCACTTGTTTTGCCAGCGGAATCATATCGCCCAGGGCCCAAAGCTGGACCTCGCGGCCTTCCTGGAGCACCTCAGCGCGTCCCATCGGGATTTCATCGTATGTTGCCGGCAGGAGGGCGCCGGGCCCGCTGCCGCGTGGATAGCGGATCATGACCGGCCGTTGCCAATGCATGGCGGAAGACAACATATTGGCCAGCTCGGCCTCGTCTTTGGGTTGCAGGAGGACCAGGTTAGGCGTCGACCGGAACAGCGCGATATCAAACACGCCATGGTGCGTGGGACCGTCGTCCCCGACCAACCCGGCGCGGTCGAGGCAAAAGATAACCGGCAACTGCTGGAGGCACACGTCATGAATCACGTAGTCCACGATACGCTGGGCAAACGTGGAATAAACGGCCACGACCGGACGCAATCCTTCCACCGCCAACCCGGCGGCGAACAGGACGGCATGCTCCTCGCAAATGCCGACATCAAAGAAACGATCGGGATAGCGCTTGGCGAAACAGGTCAGGCCCGTGCCGGCCGACATGGCGGCCGTGATGGCCACCAGTTTGTCATTGGTTTCGGCCAGGCGTTCCAGGGTCTGGCCGAATACATCCGAATATTTCAGGGTGTTACCGGGCTTTAGTGCTGTGCCCGTGATGGCTTCGAATGCACCCGTGCCGTGCCACGCTTCCGGCTCGGCCTCCGCAAATGGATAGCCCCTGCCCTTCTGGGTGGAAACATGGAGCAGGATGGGCTCATCCGAGTGCCGGGCGATCTCGAGTGCCGAAATCAGCGTGTGCATATTATGCCCGTCAATCGGGCCGATATACCGGAGCCCAAACTCCTCGAACAATACGTTGTGCAGGAAGAGGCTTTTGACCGCTTCCTCCAGGCGGAAGTAAACGTGCCGGAGCCAGGTAAGCCGCAACCGGTCCTTGGCGAACCGTTCCACTGAACTTTTCCAGCGGTTATACCGGGGATGGGTCAGCAATTCACCCAACGTACGGGCGACGGATCCCACGTTGGCGGAGATGGACATTTCATTGTCGTTCAGGATCACGATCAGACGACGCGTGACAGAAGCCAGATTATTCAGCGCCTCGAACGAACTGCCGCAGCCCAGTGCGCCGTCGCCAACGATGGCCACCACGTGTTCTGCGCCACCGCGGCGGTCACGCGCCGCCGCCATGCCCAGCGCGGCCGAGAGGGCCGTGCCGGCGTGCCCGGCGCCAAACGCGTCGTAAGGGCTTTCCGATTTCAGCGCAAAACCTGATAAGCCGTTTAAGGAGCGAAGCGTATGAAACCGATCCTTGCGGCCGGTGAGGATTTTATAGGCGTAAGTCTGATGGCTGACGTCCCACACCAACTTGTCCTTTGGCGGGTCGAAGACCTTGAGCAGGGCCATGGTCAGTTCCACGGCACCCAGGTTGGCCGCCAGGTGCCCGCCCGTGTGGCTGACCGTCTGAATGATCAGCGCGCGGATTTCCTCGGCCAGCGGGATCAGTTCCTCCGGGGCAAGGGAGCGCAGATCGGCGGGACTATTGACTTTGTCGAGAATGCGGTTCATGAAATCATTAAGCAAGTAATGCCGGCTTATTTGAAATTTATCCGTAGCGATTCGCAGACTCGCCCAGCCCAAGGCGCAACGCGGTCACATCCGCCAAAGGCGGATAAAGTACCACGTTCTTGATTTATCGCTCGTTTAATCGACTGACAAATGTTCAACATAAAAGGAATAAATTCCACAAAACAGAATCTACTTTTCCTCTGAGGCCTCGCTGCCGGCGGCGTCTTCCGCAGGCTCTTCCGGCGTCGCGAACGGTACCAGGGTGGTCTGGTTGCCCTGTTTGACCAGCAATTCGATCTTGCGCTCCACCTCATTGAGTTTGTGGGAACAGATCCCGACGAGACTCATACCCTCCTCGAAATGTTTCATCATTTTTTCGAGGCTGAGCTCGCCGCTTTCCATCTCGCGGACGATCATTTCCAGCCGCTCCAGCGATTTTTCAAAGCCGGGCTGTTTATCCGTGCTCTTAGTTATTGCCATGGTTAAGAACCTCCGATTCAAATGTGCCCCTCGCCACCCGGGTTGTGATCCGGTCGCCCGGCTGGGCCTGGTTTGCCGCCTTGATTACGCGTCCATCCGGCCTGAACGTAATACTATACCCGCGTTCCAAAACCGCAAGCGGGTTTATCCCCTTCAACTGGGTCTCCAGCCGCGCCAAGGCCATGGCCTGGATGTGACTCCAGGCCTGCATGTGCCGGGTGAGCCGTCCGTTAAGCTCATCCACCCGCTGTTGTTCCTGGCGCAGGCTGTTTTCAGCCTGGCGTTGAATGTACGCGCGCAGGCGTTCAATCTTTTCCAGAATACGCCGCACCAGGTGAAGCGGCTCACGGAAAACGTAACTGCGACTGGCGGCCAGGAATCGGTGTTTTAAGTCCGCCATCTGCTGGCGGAGCCCGCGGCCCAGGCGCCGCGAACACTCCTGGAGCTGGACTTCAAAATCCACCTTGCGACCGATGACCAGTTCCGCCGCCGCCGAGGGGGTCGGCGCGCGCAGATCGGCGACAAAATCACTGATCGTAAAATCAATTTCGTGGCCGACAGCCGAGATGACCGGGATAACCGAACGCGCGATGGCGCGGGCCACAACTTCTTCGTTGAAGCACCACAGGTCCTCCAGGCTGCCGCCGCCGCGGCCGACGATCAGGACGTCCATATCGCCCCGACGGTTAAAGTCGTCCAGAGCCGCGGCGATTTCCTCGGCGGCACCCGGCCCCTGGACACGCACGCTCGCCACAACGACATGCAGGTTATAGAATCGGCGCGTCAGGATGTTCAGGATATCACGGATAGCCGCACCGGTGGGCGAAGTTACGATCCCGATGTGCCGGGGTAGGAGCGGCAGGGGTTTTTTCCGCGCCGGGTCGAAAAGACCTTCCGCTTCCAGCTTGCGTTTGAGCGCTTCGAAGGCCGCCTGCAATGCCCCCTGGCCGGCCGCTTCCAAGGCGCGGACGATCATCTGGTACTGGCCGCTTTTCTCATAGACGCTGATAAGACCATGGGCCCGCAGGAGCATGCCGTCCTTGGGCTGAAACCGCACGCCGCGCTGGTTACCGCGAAACATGACAAGCGCCAGTTGCGCGCTCTCGTCCTTGAGCGTGAAATACCAGTGGCCCGAGGCCGGCTGGCGAAAATTGGAAAGCTCGCCCTCCACCCAGATCTCGCCCACCTCATCCTCCAGGACGGTCTTGATCAGGCGCGTGAGCTCGGCGACGCGATACACTTTCGGCGAAGGGGAAGCAGGTTGTATCATGGGGCAACGTCCCGTCTAAAATGTATAGGAATTCTTCTGCCAGAGGATGATCCGTCTTCGCCGCGCATAGCGCGCCTCCCACATAAAACAGTTGCTGAAGGCCTGATTCATACTAGGCCTTTCCTTTGGCGGCCTGCGCCGCCGGCGGTTTAGCGCGCATACTCCACGCAACGTTTCTCGCGGATGACCGTTACCTTGATCTGGCCGGGATACTGCAGATCCTGTTCGATTTTCTTGCTGATGTCCCGTGCCAGGTGCATGGCCGCGGCGTCATCCACCTTGTCCGGCACGACGATAACGCGCACTTCGCGGCCGGCCTGGATGGCGTAGCATTTTTCCACGCCGGTGAAGCCGCCGGCGATGGCCTCCAGCTGTTCCAGGCGCTTGACGTACACGGCGGTCGTTTCGGCGCGCGCACCCGGGCGGGACGCCGAAATGGCATCCGCCGCGGCCGAGAGCACCGCATACATACTTTCCGGTTCCACATCCGCATGATGGGCCGCCACGGCGTTGATCAGCAGTTGCGGCTCATTGTGACGCTTGAGAAAATCGGCGCCGATGACAGCGTGGCTCCCCTCCACTTCGCTGTCCAACGCCTTGCCGATATCGTGAAACAACCCGATGCGTTTGGCCAGCATGATGTCCAGATCCAGTTCGCCGGCCATGATGCCCATTAGGTGGGCTACCTCAACCGAATGCATGAGCACATTCTGGGCGTAACTGCTTCGATATTTCAAGCGCCCCAGGGTCCGCACCAGGTCGGGGTCCACGCCCTGGAGACCAAGCGTGTAAATCGCCTCTTCCCCGGCGACGCGGACAAGGTCCGCCATTTCCTCCTTCACCTTGGCCACCACTTCCTCGATCCGGGCCGGATGAATACGCCCGTCCATGATCAGGCGCTCCAGGGACTGTTTGGCGATTTCGCGCCGCAGGGGGTCGAAAGCAGAAATAACCACGGCCTCTGGCGTATCGTCCACGAGCAGGTCCACGCCGGTAGCCGCTTCCAGCGCCCGGATGTTGCGGCCTTCGCGCCCGATGATGCGGCCTTTCAAATCATCGCTGGGCAAGGCCACCGTGCTGGTCATGAGCTCGCTGAAATGCCCGCTGGAAAAACGCTGGATTGCCAGGGCCAGGATTTTTTTGGCTTCGCGCTCGGCCGTTTCCTTGGCCTCCTCCTGCAGACGGCGGACGAGCATGCCGGTTTCCCCGCGCACCTCTTCCTCGATCCTGGTGATCAACGCGCGGCGCGCCTCTTCCAGGGTCATGCCGGCGATGCGTTGAAGTTTCTCGCGTTCGGTCTTAACCATGTTCTGGTATTCCTCGCGCTGTTGATTAATTTCGGTTTCTTTCTTTTCGATTTCGGCCACTTTCTGTTCAACCTGCTGGTATTTTTTATCGATCATGGCCACCTTGCGGTCCAGATTCAACTCGCGCTGGGCGGAGCGTTCTTCCAAAGCGGCAATTTCCTGGCGGCGCGTCTTGATATCGGTTTCAAAACCCTCGCGCGCCTTGAGCACCGCTTCCTTGGCCTGGAGGCCGGCGCCCTGGCGAATGGATTCCGCCTCCCGCCGGGCGTCACTCAGCATCCGGCTCGAATCCTGTTCGCTGGACTTCACTACGTACCGTCCAATGATCAGGCGGATGTAATAGCCCAACGCCGCCGCCAGCATAACCACGAATGCACCTATCCACCATTGTGTCATAATTTCCTCCTGCCCCGCCTGCCGGGGCGATTATTGCGTTTTTGTTCCTAAGGCGGCGTTTTAGCCGCAACCAAATATCTCTTATGGTCTGACATCGCTCATAGCAGTGCGAATTTCGTTTGAAAAAGGCGGCGGTGATTTTGGTCCATCTGCACCGTTGCCGCGCTTGCGCATACATTAGTATAGCGCTTCGCGCGGCGCCGAAGCATCTGAACCAAACTTGCCTTGCTTTTCAAATCCGTCAGCTGACGGAAACGAAATTCGCTCTGCGCCTGCATGCCGCCCAATTACCGTAGTTGGACATAGTCTCCAATGCGGCATTTAACCTTCTTACATCTTTTCCGCAAAAATGTGTCATGTTTTAATGGAGCAATCTAACTGATTACGCTACGGTTTTTTCTTCATTTTTCATTTCTGGGCCGTCGTCTGGCGTCTGGTGTCCGTCCTCCGTTCTTCTGCCGCCGGTACACTGCCCGTTCCGTCACCACCGCATCCAGGCGAATATCCCGCGCATCCATCGGCACGCGCGCGGCCATCTGACATTCCAACGCCAGTCCAACCTTGAACGCTTGTTGCAGGGCCATTCCCGCCAACAGGCGATCGTAATGGCCACCGCCGCGACCGAGCCGGCCGCCGGTGCGGTCAAACGCCAGACCCGGTATCACCACCAGATCCACGCGCGCGGGCGTCACCCAATTGGGTGTCACCCGATTGAGTGTTGCCCGATTGGGTATTGCCCAACGCGGGCGGGTGGGCTCCGGCACGGCCCAATGGCCAGCTTTTACGGGATCGTCGGACTCAAGCCGGGCCAGGTCATAACGCCGAACCTTTTTTCGATAAGCCGGCACCAATACCTGCTTCCCGGTTTTCCAGCATACCGCCAGAAGCCGCCGGGTCTGGACCTCGTTCGGCAAAGCCAGATACACGCACACCCGCCGTGCCGCCGCCCATTCCGGAAGCTTCATCACCGCGCGCTGAATCCGCGTGCTGGCCTGCCGGATGCCCGGCGGGGTCAAGACGGCGCGCCGCGCGCGCATTTCAGTGCGAATGGATTCTTTATGTGTCATGGTAAATCCCGCTGCGCTTACATCATTAAAGATAGCCGACGTAAAGTCGGCTCTACATAATTTACCCATTCTTACTGTAGAGCCGGTTTTATACCGGCTAAGGAATTCTTGCCGTTTTCAGTATTTTTAAATCTCCTTATGCCCCGTCCTTCTTCTTCATTGGGCGTTAGCAGAATTGTTGATTTTCGATTTTCTGACCTCTGACCTCTGACTTCTGATTTCTGCATTTGATGCGCCGCCTTCCGTCGTCCATTATATGTCTTCTGTTTTCCGACATTCGACGTTCGGCGTTGGATGTTGGGCGTTCGATGTTTGCTTCTCTGATCCGCCGTCCGTTGTCTGTCGTCTGCCAGGCTCCGCCGGAGCGCTTCGCCCAGGCGAGTCTTCCGCCTTCTGCCGCATCTGGTCCCACTGCGCCAGTCGTTGTTTCAAGGTGTCCTCGTACCCCTGGCTGGTCGGCTCGTAATACACCGCTGAAGTTGGCATGTAGGCCTGGTCCACAAAATGGTCCTTATACTCGTGGGCATACTTATAGCCCGTGTGACCCAGCCGCTTGGCGCCCTTATAACTGGTGCCCCGTAATGCTTTCGGCACCGGGAGTACGCGGCCTTCCTTGATATCACCGAGCGCTTTTTCGATTGCCAGGTAGGCGGCATTGCTTTTGGGCGCGCAGGCCAGGTAGGTTGTGACGTGCGACAGAATAATCCGGGCTTCCGGCAAGCCGACGAATTCCACGGCGTGCAGGCCCGCCACGGCCATCAGCAGGCCGCGCGGGTCGGCGTTGCCGATATCTTCCGAGGCCAGGATAATCAGGCGCCGGGCGATGAAGCGGGGATCCTCGCCGGCATAGATCATCTTGGCCAGCCAATACACCGCGGCGTGGGGATCGGAGCCCCGCACGCTTTTGATGAAGGCGGAAATCGTGTCGTAATGGCCGTCATCATCACGGTCATAGACCACGGCTTTTTTCTGGATGGAATCCTCGGTGATGGCGCGGGTGATATGGATGCGTCCCTGGGCGTTCGGCGGGGTCGTCAAGGCGGCGATCTCAAGGGCGTTGAGCGCCCGCCGGGCGTCGCCTTCGCAAACCCGCGCCAGGTGCGCGAGCGCGTCGTCATCGGCGTCCAGGGGCGCGCCGCCCAATCCGCGCTCGTCGGTCAGCGCGCGGCGCAGGAGCGTGATAATGGTTTCTTCGGTGAGCGGCTCCAGCTCAAAAATCTGGGAGCGGGAGGTGAGCGGACTATTGACAAAGAAAAAGGGATTATGGGTCGTGGCGCCGATCAGGATGATGGCGCCGTCTTCAACGTAAGGCAGGAGGATATCCTGTTGGGATTTGTTGAAGTGGTGGATTTCGTCAAGGAACAGGATGGTTTGCACGCCTTCGCGCCGGCGGC
>VSJD01000166.1 GCA_008636095.1 Kiritimatiellota bacterium
GTTCGAAAGCCGCCTGCAGGAGGTCGCGCAGGACAGCCACGTTGGCCAGGACCCCGCTCGTTTTTTCAAAGTGCCGGTGAGTTGCCCGGGCAATGACTTCCGCCAGCGATGTTTTGCCGCAACCGGGCGGGCCGTAGAGGATCAGGCTGGCGAGCCGGTCCGACTCGATGGCGCGCCGCAACAGTTTGCCGGGGCCCAGCATATGGTCCTGACCGGCGATTTCCGCAAGTGTTTGCGGACGCATGCGCGCGGCCAGCGGTGGACGGGCGTTAGCCGCCCCGGGATTCTGCTTATTGAAGAGGTCCATGCCGTCCCCTAGGCTGAAAATGAATACCCCACCTTGGCCGTGACGAAGTCAAGCTCTGTTCCGCAGAACAAAGTGGGTGCTTTAGCCAGTGGGTTCCAGATCCCTTGCTTTCCGCCAAAGGCGGATCTGCCTATGGCATGAAAGGGCCTAAGGGCGCCGCTGAATTCAAGCTCCCTGGTAGCATCATTAACGGGTCAGAGATTTGGCTCGTAACCACGTACCAGGCAGGGTACTCATCTAAGGGCGAAACGATTCTGTGCGCAGAACCGTTTCTATAGGCTGTTAAAGAACAATATGCGGCTGATGGCGCGGGTCTTGGGGCGTGTTGTTCAACCCAAAAGCCGGTATGCGCTTGTTGCGAACACCGTCCCCGGAATGCCACGCCCCCGTTTTGCTTGTCACCGCTGCCATCAACAGACCGACCGGCTGGAAGCCGGTAGACTTCATCACCACAGGCATGGAATCCATGCCTGAAAAGAATCTCCATATGTTCTGCAAACAGTCTTCTATGAATCCCAGCATACTGCCTGTTCCCGCACCCGCGCGCCCCTGAGCCTGCTCTGCCCACCTCTCCAAAAGGTTGGGGCTACGCAGGCCAAGTCGGGCCGCCGATGTCATGCTCCGTCGTAATTGTCTCGGCCGTTATCTTTATCTGATTTCCACGGATATCTCGTTCCGGAGCCGGTCCTTGAGGCCCAAGTGAAGCCGATTGACTTCATCGTCCGTCAGGGTCCGTTCCCCGGATCGATAGGTCAAGGAGTAGGCCATGCTCTTACAACCTACACCTATCTCATTACTGCTAAAGATATCAAAGAGTTCAACGGTTGTCAATTCTTTTGGCGCAATTTTCCAGATGGCGTTGACGATATCAACGTGCCGGAGACGGTTGTTGATTCGCAGTGCGATATCACGTGTGACGGAGGGATACACCGGCAGGCGCTCCGCGGCGGGGACGGTGGTTACGCGCTCCAGGAGTGGCGCCAGCCGTATTTCCAAAATCGCCACGGGTTCAACTAAGCGCCACTCCCTGCGGAGCGCTTCGCGGACAAGACCAAAAACCCCGCAAGGCATTCCATCCAGCGTGATCACCATGGCGCGGTTTTTTTCAAAACAACCCAGGTCATAAAGCGCGGGGGGCGCCGCCACCGTCAGTTCCTGGAAAGCAAGTCCGGCCCCCTGGCCCTCGTATGCGGGACGTTCATCCACGCGAATGAACAGCTTGCGGCACAGGGCTTCCAGAATGCCCTTGAGCCACAGGAAGCTGTCGGTTTCCGCGAGGGCGGAGCGCTTATCATAGCCGGTTCGGCCTACCGGCCCCATCAGGCCGAGGGCCACATGCTCCTCTTCGGTATAGGCTTGCTGATCATTCCGGAAAAAAACGCGGCCGATTTCAAAAAACGCGGCTTCGGCAATTTGACGCGAGCGATTGCGGCCGAGGGTCTCGATCATCTGCGGCAAAAGCGCATCGCGCAAAATGGCCTGGTCAACGCTGATGGGGCGCGGCAACACAATGCGCTGGGCGGTGCGCGCGGCGTCGCACAGGGTCAGCAGTTTTTCGGATACCAGGCTGTAATTAATAATTTCGGTAAGACCCAGCCCTACGAGCGTATCCCGGCACATGATCGTGGCGCGGATGAACGCGTCGTTGACGCCCGGCTCGCCTGGGCGAAGCGCTCTCGCCTGGGCGGAGCGCTCCGGCGGAGCCTGGTCGGCGGAGCCTGACACGAACTGGCTGTGTGGCAAGGCCGACGGAATCTTATCCAGGCCGTACAGGCGCGCTACTTCCTCGATCAGGTCCACTTCGGCTTCCAGGTCTGGGCGAAAAGTCGGGACCTTCACCGTACAGCTTTTTTTACTACGGTCCACGATGGTAAGTGTCAACGCCTCAAACAGACTGGCGATCTCGTTGTCCTGAATGTCCACACCCAGCAGGTCGCGGACGCGGTCAAAACGGCAGACGATGCTCCGACCTTTGGGTTCGACGGGGAAACAGTCCACCACGCCCCGGGCGGCCGCGGCCCCGGCATGTGCGACCATGAGCGCTGTAGCCCGGCGGCTGGCCCAATCCACTCCGCCAATATCCACGCCGCGTTCAAAACGGTAGGATGATTCAGAGGAAAGACCCAGGGTCTTTGACGTTTTGCGGATCAGCGCGGGCTTAAAGCAGGCGCTTTCCAGGACGACATCGCGCGTGGTGGCGAGAATGCCGCTTTGGGCTCCACCCATGACGCCGGCAATGGCCACAGGTGACTGGGCGTCGGCAATGACCAGCATGTCCGGAGTCAGCTTGCGTTCCACTTCATCCAATGTTGTCATTTTTTCACCCAGTGTCGCCCGGCGCACAACGATGCGGCCCTCCGCCAGCAGGGCGAGATCGAAGGCGTGCAGGGGCTGGCCGCACTCGAGCATGACGTAATTGGTAATATCCACGATGTTGTTGATCGGCCGGATCCCACAGCGCGCCAGGCGCAGGCGCATGGCCAGGGGACTCGGCCCGATCGTGACGTTCCTCAGGAGCCGGGCCGTGTAACGGGGGCAACCCTCAGTATCCTCGACGACCACAGTCAGCCCGCCTGCAACGCTGTGCGTAGCACTGCGGGCAGGTCCGTCAGCCGCTGGGCCGGTTTCAGGGAATTTGATGGAGGGTAGATTCAGCCGACAACCATACAGGGCCGCCACTTCACGGGCGATACCCAGAATACTCAGGCAGTCGGGCCGGTTTGGCGTAACCTCGATCGTCAGCACGACATCGGGTCCGCCCACAACCTCGATCAAGGGAGTACCGGCGGGGATATCGCATGGCAATTGCATGAGTCCGGCATGGTCTTCCGAGAGTCCGAGTTCGTCCTCGGCGCAGAGCATGCCGAAGGAGGCTTCCCCGCGGATTTTTGCGCTCTTGATTTTCATGCCGTTGGGCAACACGGCGCCGATGGCGGCAAACGGGACCTTGTTGCCGGCGCGGACATTCGGTGCACCGCAGACCACCCGTACCGTTTCGCGGCCGGTGGCCACATCGCACAGCGTGAGCCGATCGGCGTTCGGGTGCGGGTTGACGCTTATGACTTCACCGACCACAATGTCCTTGAAATCGGACCCGATGCGGGTCAGGCCTTCAACTTCCAACCCGGCGAACGTCAGCCGCTCGACCAAGGCCTCGGGGGTAACCTCGATGGCCACAAATTCTTTCAACCAGCTCAGGGGAACTTTCATTGTAATTACTCAGGTAGCCGCGTCTTACTCATACCAGACGGATATTTTTTCCGCCCCAGCGGATCCGCACAGGCGGAACCACGGATATCACGGATAACACTGATTTCTGTCATTCCCATGAAAATGGGAATCTAGTCTCTAATTTTCTGGATTCCCGCTTCCGCGGGAATGACAATCATTCAGCTTCATCCGTCCCATCCGTGTAATTCGTTGCCGTTCATTGGGCTAACTGCTCCAAAAACCGTTTATCATTGTCATACAGGAGACGAATATCGTGGATGCCGTAGCGGATCATGGCAATCCGTTCCACACCCATGCCGAAAGCGTAGCCGGTGACAGTTTCCGGGTCGTAGCCGACTTTGGTAAATACCTTGGGATTTACCATGCCGGCGCCGGAAATTTCAATCCACCCGCTTTGCTTGCACACACGACATCCCTTGCCGCCGCAGACGTGGCAGGAGAAATCGTATTCCACGCTGGGTTCGGTGAAGGGGAAAAAGTGCGGCCGGAACCGGACCTTGACGCCCGGCCCCATCAGGCGCTGGGCAAAACAGGTAATGTCGCCCTTGAGGTCGGCCATGGATACACGCTCCCCCACGTAAAGCCCCTCGATCTGGTGGAAGTTGGCGCTATGGGTGGCATCGGTCGTGTCGCGGCGATAGCACCGGCCGGGCGCGATGATACGCACGGGCGGCGGCCGGCTTTCCATTACACGGATTTGCACGGGCGAAGTTTGCGTGCGCAATAATTGGCCCGATTCCAGCCAGAACGTGTCCTGCGTGTCGCGGGAGGGGTGGTCGGCCGGCGTGTTGAGCGCGTCGAAATTGTAATATTCTGTTTCGATATCCGGACCGTCGGCCACGGTGAAGCCGAGGGTATCGAAAATGCGGATGGCGTCCTCGATGATCCGGCTGATCGGGTGCCGCGCGCCAAACGCGCGCCAGCGGCCGGGCAGGGTCGCGTCGAAACTATCCGGCGCGCTAACAGCCGCCGCCTTTTCCAGCGCGGCGCGGCGTTTTTCCAGGAGCGCGGCCAGTTCCTGCTTTAGCTCGTTGGCATAGCGGCCCATGGCCGGGCGTTCGGAGACATCGGCGTCCTTGAGCCCCTTCATGATGTCCGGCAGGAGCCCCTTGCGGCCCAGGTACTTGATGCGTACCTGCTCGAGGGCCTCTGCCGTGCCGGCGGCGCGGGCCTCGATTAGTGCCGCTTCTTTCAATGCCAATATGGCGATGGCTTTCATGGTTGAGACTATTTCTATAATTCAATTGACGCGCAAAGTCAAACTTGGAATTTGATGGTGGCCCGCGAAAAACCCCGCGAAAAACCTATTGACCGGCAACGAAGGGCGGGGTAACCTCTCTTCAAAAATTATGACCGGCGAGAAGAGTCTAAATGATAATTCCCCACCAGACCGGGGGTCACCCGGAAACAAGCCGGTTCTGCATGCGGCCAAGTTCGCGGTTGCGGGATTCGGAGTTAACCTGTTCTTCCTTGGAATGTGAAAGGAGCTGCCATGCGTGAAGTTGCCTTAACAGAGCTATCTGTTGATGTTGTTAATCTGTGGATGAACCGGTGGCTATTGTTGACCGCCGGCACCGTTGCTGACTGCAACATGATGACGGTGGCATGGGGCAGTATTGGCTGTATGTGGTCAAGACCTTTTGCACAAATTGTCGTAAGACCTCAACGCCACACCCGCAAGTATATCGAACAATCAGATTCGTTCACCCTGTGCGCTTTTCCTGAGAAGTACCGCAAGGATTTGCAGACACTTGGCACGCTCTCCGGGCGCGACGGCGACAAACTTGCCAAAACAGGACTCACCTTGAAAGCGTCCCAGCGAGTAGCCGCTCCATCATATAACGAGGCGAGCTTCATCCTGGAATGCCGGAAAATATACTACCAGGATATGGATCCACGCGGTTTTGTTGACAAGACAATTCAAGATAACTATGCGGCAAAGGACTACCACCGGATCTACTTTGGCGAAATTCTATCGGTATACTGCGAGTAAATTTAAATTAGGCCGCCCAAGGCGGCAACTATGCCGTTCTATCGAACGGCGCTACACCGGTGTAGACGCGGTTCAGTAGAACCGCTATGGATTAAAATTCCTTAGCATTTAACTATGGCCTGGCGACTCGATACAAGTGTGATCAAAGGTGAAATCGACAACCGCACCCCCGGAATAATATCGGGACGGGTCTGGCTTGTCGGGCGGCCGAACCCCATCGTATTAACGCTGGAGGGTAATGCACTGCGCGACATGGCGGGGTGCCTGCTCACGTTTACCAACCCCACCCCGGCCGCAGGTGACCAGATCTCGCTGGACGAGCGCCAACAGGGTATGGCGGGGGATATGACCGCCTCCCGGAAGGTTCGGATTCCGGATGTCCCCATTGCCGAGATGATCAAACTGATGAAGGCCAACGAACCTGTGCCGGAACACATCGGTAATGCCCTCTATCTGGAATGGTTCAGCGAGGCAAACGGCCGGGTTGTGATCGAAAGTGCCGGGTATACGGTTGCCATCACACTGCCCGCCTGGCAGATGACAGAGGCCCAGGACCGTGCCCAGCGCGCGGCGAACCAGGCGGCCATGCAAAACTTTTTCACGCGCCTTACCGGCGGCGAGGATCAGGTCAAAGCATATGATCCTGAGGACGATGCACCCATGGATGAATTCGCGTGGGAAAAATTTATGAAGGCGGCGGATCAGCGCGCAGATAAGTATGGCGAACTTCTGGACAAGTACAAGGATCATCCTGACCGGGAACGGATCGTAGCGCGGGAAATGGGCTGGACGTGGGTAGCGGACATGCTCGATGCCGGGGAACACGGCGCCCTTAAGGTCGATGCCGACCAGGCCGGTGATGATTTGACTGAGGCGCCGGACTTGGCGCCCAACCCGCTGACGGAGGGCGTGGACTGGGTGCGTGATGAGTATGGGTATCCCCAGCATCCGCTGACGCTCCGCGCAATCAAGATTTCCATGGGCATGTGGCACCAATGTAAGGATTTAGGTCTGTTAGACGAGACCGGCGACGAGGCCCTGAACAACATGATTTTTCAAACTCAGGTGACCGGTGCCAAGCTGGCCGGAGCGCTGAATTCTCTGGCCTACCGTGGCGAGGACGTTGATGCCGGGTTTGTGGTGGCTAATCTCAAGCGCGCTCTCCAGCATCTACATCAGGCCATCGAGACCGCCGGAGCGGTCCAAGCCAAAGACCTGCTTCCCGCTCAGGCACTCAAAGACTACCGCGCCAGCCTCTTTGCCTTGCGCGAAGAAATTCTCGCCCTGACGAAGAGTTTTCGTAAAAAGCAGTGGTAGCGCGTCAAAACAAAATAAGATCGGGCCGGGTTGGCATTACAGCGAATATTGCGGCATTGGTTGACTACTCGCCTTCGCCAGAGTGTCCCGTGGCTTCCGTCTCCGTCTGCCGACTACGGCCGGACACGTGCCACGGGGAGCTTAGTATCCGCCGCCGGTTTTATCACCGTCGCCGATTTTATTGTGGATGGAGGGGTGACCCGGAAAATGATATATATTTAATTTTTCCGGCTTGAGGGGAAGAGTCAAAGAGGGCAGGCCAACCGTTTCGGCTTCAATCCAATCATAAACGCTCTGGATTGCCAGATATTTTCAAGAAGAACGGCATGCAA
This sequence comes from Kiritimatiellota bacterium, assembly GCA_008636095.1. GTDB lineage: Bacteria > Verrucomicrobiota > Kiritimatiellia > JAAZAB01 > JAAZAB01 > VSJD01. Next base: position 7,181 of record VSJD01000166.1, read on the forward strand.
ATTCTCGTTGTCCGCCATGATACCTTGACCATCAAGGTATCAATGAGGGAACCACATTTACCCGAGGGCTTCTCCCTGCGCGAGGAGGAGTCCAAGGGGGCGGGCCATGATTTGCTGAGTTTCGCGATCTTTGCCAACCGCAAGGGTTCGCACATTCAACCGGTTCCTGTCATTTGGTCATTTGACGGCAGCCATATCGCCATGATACCTTGAGGCTCAAGGTATCAACAAGAAACTATTACCTTTTACCAGACACTGTACCGGGGGGGGGGGGAATGGACATGAGCAAGCAATATGAAAGCCGGGACTACTGGCGCGGGATGCTGAACGCAAGCGTGTGCAAATTGCTCATTCTCCGGGCGGTCTGCGAACGGCCGGGTCACGGTTACGAGATCATCCGGCGCGTGGCAGCCTTGACCCATGATGCCTGCGCGCCAACGGAGGGAACGGTCTACCCCGTACTTCGGGAATTTGAGGTCTGCGGCTGCCTGAGCGTTCATGATGACACGGTGCGCGGCCGAACGCGCCACGTCTATTGCGCTACACCGCAGGGCCGCGCCGCCTTGCGTGCAGGCTTAGCCGTCTGGCGCCATGGCCTCGCAAAGATGAGTCACTCCTTGGCTGATACGCCATAGAAATTTCCCCTCTCAAATCGCCCGGACGGATCAGGATCATGCCGGTCTTGGCGCCAACTTCTTGGCAAAGCTCGATTTTGCCGAGATCAAAGCCAATCCTGGAAATGATTCAAATGTTACCGCCCATGCACACGCGATTTTCAGTGGTGACGTTCATCTTTTGGGATTGAAGGAGTTTCGCGACATTTCGATTGTCACTTCACGGGTATTTCTCACGGCACTCGGCTTGTAGTGTTCGCTTCAGGTATGCAGGCAGGCTTTCTGTGGCCGTTCGATCCTGTGAACCGGGTCTGTCGTGACAAGCGTCCCACCTCTTCAGCATACTCCCGGAACAAGGCAAGGTAGAGCTGATAATCCCGGTAAGAAACGCCGGGAGGTGTCTGGTGGTCGCAACTGACCAGGAACCCGCCCTTGGCCGCGGTGGGCAGGAGCCGTTCGAATTCGGCGCGCATGACCCCTTCGCCTTTGTTCATGGTCATCTTGTCAAAATGGCCGATGAAACGCATGCTGGGATGCGCTTGCCGCAAGACGGCGATATCAACGCCCGCCTGCCGCTCAAGGGGAAGAATGCCCTCGAGTCCGGCGGCCTCAAACCAATGCGCCGGCACGGTAATGTCGCCGTCGGAATCAATAATGGGGATGATGGCCCGCGCCTTTAGCCTTGGAATTACCCGGTCGTAATAAGGTTGCATGAATTCATCGAACAGGTCTTTGGACAGCATGGAGCCGTGGTTATAGCTCATATCCTCGGCAAACGTCATGAAGTCCGGCGTGCCAATCGAGCAGATTTCATCGATAACGCGGAGCATCCACTCCGCCAGGTCCGTGTTAATCCGATGCATCAGGCCCGGCTGGTCGTAGAAGGCATAGAGATGCCGTTCGATGCCCAGCAATTGTCTCGGGAACCAGAAGAAGCCTTCCAGCGTGAACCACAGCGCGACCTCTCCCCGGCGCTGTTCCGCGGCCAATGTCTGCCATTTCTGGCGGTTTACCGGGTGGGGCGGATAGAGGAACGGCCGAATTTGGTTATAGTCTTCTTCGGTGGCAATGATACCGGCACCGTGACTAACCGGGCTCGGGCAATCCGGACCGCAGGCCGTCGACCAGTCCTGCTTGTAGATGTCCAGCCCCAGGTGGCGGCTGATCGCATATCCGTCGGTCACGTCCGCAGGCAATCCTTCTGCGTGCCAGCGCTCGATGGTCTTGTCCCACCAGCCGGCCCACTCCAGTACTGGCAAGCGGTCAAACGGCTGGAATCTCATGATCGCTTGAAATCGTTCTTGTACATTCATGGCGGATTGCATGGTTTTCTTCCGGACCGATGCCCATGACAGGATCAGGGCCGGCGACGTATGCTCAAATGCCCGAAAGTATCAACAATCAAGGCATGCGTTGTCAACACCTCACTTCGGGATTGGCAATTTTTAGAACTCATTAACGAACGCAAGCCCAAAGCCTCCACGGTTTGCACGTGACTTTACGGCGCGTTTGCGGCATCATGCCGCATTCTTCATTTTTCGTTGCAATATTTCAACCAAGGGAGGAGCCATGGCCATTCAGGATTTTAAGTCAACCTACAAGACCATCATGGACGATCATTTTCCGCCGCGGCTGGAAATCAGTTTTGTGGATGGCGCTACACGGCAGACGCTCTGCTACGAAAAGGCAAGCTGGCTGATTGACGGCGTCAACAAGGGCCTGCGCTATGGCGAGAATCCGGGCCAGGAAGCGGCCCTGTTCAAGCTGGTCAACGGCAACTTGGCTCTGGGCGAGGTGCGCAGTATTCAGCCGGGCCGGTATTTGGCGTCCGATGTCGAACTGCTCCAGTCCGGTAAGCATCCGGGCAAAACCAATATCACCGACGTGGATAATGCCCTGAATATCCTGCGCTACCTGATGGATACACCCTGCGCCGTCATTGTGAAGCACAACAATCCTTGCGGCGTGGCCAAGGCCGCCACCCTGGCCGAGGCCTATGCCCGCGCCAATATGGCCGACCGCGTGGCGGCCTTCGGCGGGGCCATTGTACTTAACCGCCCGGTGGACCGCGAAACGGCGGAGCTGATCCTCCAGCAGTATGCCGAGGTAGTGGCGGCCCCGGACTTTGCCGCCGGGGTTCTCGATCTGTTCGCCAAAAAGAAGAACCTGCGCGTAATGCGCATCGCCAACATGGCGCGCCTGGCCG
>VSJD01000234.1 GCA_008636095.1 Kiritimatiellota bacterium
TCTGAAAGAGTTTGAAGAAAAAACATTAATAATTCTTACTCAAACAACTTGACAGACCACATGCCTGTAATCCGTGGTAAATAAATTTTTCGGAAAGGACCGCGCCTATTCTATTCCCATGAAAAACCACGATTGGATCGCTATTCTGGATTTCGGTTCACAGTATACGCAGTTAATTGCCCGACGCGTACGGGAACAGCATGTCTATTCCGAGATTGTCCGGCATGACACGCCCGCCGCCAAGCTGAAGCAACGCCAGCCGGCCGGCATCATTCTTTCCGGGGGCCCAATGAGCGTGTTTGCGTCCAAGGCGCCCACCTGCGATCCAGCGCTGTTCAAACTGGGTATTCCCGTGCTCGGAATTTGCTATGGCATGCAGTTAATGGCCAAAACGCTGGGCGGCGCCGTCAAACCGGGCCTGGCCCGCGAATATGGCAGCGCCCGGATCAACGTAACCGATGCGCGCTCTCTCTTCCATGGCCTGCCTCCGCACCTCGATGTCTGGATGAGTCATGGCGACCAGGTGCTTAAAATGCCGACCGGATTCCGCGTGCTTGCCAAAACACATACCTGCCCGGTGGCCGCCATGGCCGACCAAAAAAGGAAGATGTACGGGATCCAGTTCCATCCTGAAGTTGTGCATACCCGGCATGGCACCGAAATCCTGCGTCGCTTTATATTCAACGTTTGCAAGTGCCGGGGAGACTGGCGCATGGAGCAATTCATCGAGGAGAGCATCCGTGCCATCCGCCGGAAAGTCGGTAAAAGCCATGTCGTTTGTGGCTTGAGCGGCGGCGTGGATTCTGCGGTTGTGGCGATGCTCCTGCATAAGGCCATCGGCGACCAGCTCCACTGTATCTTCGTGGATAACGGCCTTCTGCGCTACAGCGAAGCCCGGCAGGTGGAAGAGACCTTCATCAAAGCGTTTGGCATTGACCTGCATGTGGCCCATGCGCAAGCCCAGTTTCTCAGCGACTTGAAGGGCGTGGTGGAGCCGGAAAAGAAGCGCAAGGCCATCGGCAAGCGGTTTATTGATGTATTTGCCGAGGAAGCCCGGCGCCTGGGTGATATCCGGTTTCTCGCCCAGGGGACACTCTACCCGGATGTGATTGAGAGTGTTTCTCCGCTGGGCGGACCATCGGTCACGATTAAGAGCCACCATAATGTGGGCGGCCTGCCGCCGGACCTTAAATTCCAGTTGATCGAGCCCTTGCGCGAACTGTTCAAGGATGAAGTCCGCGCCTTGGGCCGGGAGCTGGGTATGCCGAAAGCCATCATCAACCGCCAGCCGTTCCCCGGCCCGGGACTGGCCGTGCGAATTATCGGGGAAGTCACGCAAGAGCGCGCGACCCTGCTCCAGCAGGCCGACCTGCGCGTGCAGGAGGAAATCGCGGCTTATGACAGGGGCCACACGATCTGGCAGGCGTTTGCCGTGCTATTGCCAGTAAAGAGCGTGGGCGTCATGGGCGACGGCCGGACCTATGAAAACACGGTGGTTGTACGGGCCGTGACCAGCCAGGACGGCATGACCGCCGACTGGGCCCGCCTGCCCCACGATCTGCTTGCCCGCCTGTCCAACCGGATCATCAACGAAGTCCGCGGCGTTAACCGCGTCGTCTACGACATCAGTTCAAAGCCCCCGGCCACGATCGAATGGGAATGAGAAGAATTTTAGATTTCGGATTTCTGATTGCCGATTTTCGATTTGGATGCCACACCCATATTGACAAAAACGGATAACGATTTCGCCCCCCCGATCGGCAATGCGGCGACGTTGAAGGATCGTCCTTATACTACCGGCTGGCTGCACAGGGGCAGTCTCAGGATGAATGTAGTGATTCCGTTCCGGGAACTGTCCAACACGAGTTCCCCCTTATGGGCCAGGACAATCTCCCTGGCCAGGCTGAGCCCCAATCCAACACCATCTATCTCCCGGTCCCGTGATTTATTGACCCGATAAAACCGGTCGAACACTTTATCCGCATCAGCTTGAGGAATTTCTTCACCACTGTTCGCGATCGTAAACCTGAGCGTGTTTTCTTCCTTCTGCAGGACGCACCGAATCCATCCTTCCTTCCGGTTGTATTTGATGGCGTTGGTGATGAGATTATGCAGGACTTGGTTCATTAAATCGGCATCAGCCATGACATGCAGGCGGGGAACTATCTCCCTTTCCAGGATTAAACCAGGCGCCATGATCCCAACATCTTCCGAAATGGACTCCAGCGCAGAACTGAATTCAAACGGGGCCAGGGCAAGTCGCATCCGTCCTGAATCCGCATGGGCAAGCAGCAGTAGTTTCCGGGTAATTGCAACGAGCCGCTGGACTTCCTCCAATAATTCGCCATTTCGCTGTTGGACCTCGGAACCCGGCGCAGCCTCGTTGAGCGCCCTTTCAAGTTGACCTTGCAGAATGGTCAGCGGCGTCTTCAATTCGTGGGCCGCGTCGGCGCTGAAACGAACGGCCTGTTGAAAGTTTTTCTCGAGTCCGTCCAACATCCCGTTGATAACATCAATCAATCCGGCAAATTCTTTGTCGGCATCTGTCTTCGGTATGCGCCGATCCAATCCTTTGGCCGTTATATTCCTGGCTGTACCAGCGATGATTTTTACAGGACCTAACGCCCGGTTGGCGATCAGCCAGCCGCCGCACAGCAGGAACAGCAACGCGAGCGGCATGGCGATAAAAAAAGCGTAGCGGAAACGCTGCACTTCGGCATCGAAAACGGCCAGGTTCATGGCAATAAAAATATTCTCATCTTCATTGCCTATACCAACGACACGCCATCGGCCCCGATCAATAGTTATGGTTGAAAACACCGGCCCTCTTATATGCATACGCAACAGAGGTCCGTGCCTCGGCAAATAGCCATCCAACAGCAACGGTAAGCGCAGCGGCAAAAGATGCTCCTCATAAGGGACATCTGTATTCCCTGCCGGTTCGAGTGCGGGCAGCTTGTGGTCCGCCAAGACGGACGGCCAACACGATGAAAAATACATCGGCGCACCAAGCGGAGATGTCACTTTGATCACGAACTGTTTTTTCGCATCTTTGCCATGGAGGTTGCGCAGTGACTCTTCGAAATAATCCAGGCGCCCGCTTTGCGGAAAGGGCCGCCGCGCCTGGAGATCAGCCAGCACCCTAAGCTCACGGTCAATGCGCTCATAGCCGATCCGGCTTATGACCGACATGAAGAATAACCCGAAGATCAGGAGCACACCGCCTGATAAAAGCAGGTTGAGCAGCCCGATTTTGAACCTGAACGAATTCAACTTCATTCTGATTCCTTCTTGCAGAAGCGATAACCGACTCCGCGAACAGTCTCGATGAGCGTATCTTCCGCGTTGGCCGCCAGTTTCCTGCGTACGCGTTGAACGTAGACGTCCACCAGGTTGGTCTGCGGATCGAAATCATATCCCCACACATGTTCCAGAATCTGGGTGCGTGTAAAGACCCGGCCGGGAGAGCGCATTAAATACTCCAGCAGATTGAATTCGCGCGGGGTCAATTCAATCTTGCGGTCTGAGCGTTTTATCTCCCGCGTAATGAGATTCACCGACAAATCATCGGATTGGAGAATGCCACGATGCTCCCCCGCGCCGCGCCGTGTGATGGCATGGATGCGGGCAATGAGCTCTTCCACGTAGAAAGGCTTTGTGATGTAGTCATCGGCACCAAGGTTAAGACCTTCCACGCGCTCATTCATTTCCGTACGGGCGGTCAGCAGAATTACCGGCACGGTGATTTTCTGTTCCCGCAGGTTGCGCAGGATGCTCAGGCCATCCCGCCCCGGCAACATAATGTCGAGCACAATCACGTCATACACCTGGGTACGCGCCATCGTGTAAGCCTCGTCACCGTGGTGCGTCACCGCGACGGTAAAGCCCTGTTCCTCCAGCCCCTTGCGAATAAATCCGGCTATTTTCTTTTCATCCTCAACAACAAGGATAGTCATGGAAAAAAGTCTATCATGGTTAAAGCCCATAGCCAACATGCCATTTATTACAATATTGTAATATCGCCTCACAGGAAAACGTAATGAGAATATCATTGAATGCGCGCAATGAAAGAATGGCGACGTATTGCACGTAAAATCTATTGGGCATCTCCATGCAGACTATAGGCGATCAATTATCTGCGAGTTTGTGTCAAAGAGCTTTGCCATTGTCCTTGTTTCTACTCGCCGGGACAATGATGGCCCGGGCGGCGGAGCCGCCGGTAACCTGGGACGATTGCGTCGGCGAATTGATCCGCAACAATCCCCAGTTACAGGCCGCCGGCGCGGCGGTCGAAAAGACCCGCTCCGACGTCATGGGCAATTACGGTCCGTTCCTGCCGCAGATTTCGGCCAACGGGTCCGTCGGCAAGTCCAATACCGAACTGGATACGGGCTACCAGGATTCCACCTCCTACCAGGCGAGTTTATCCGCCTACCAGAGCCTGTTTGCCGGGTTCGGCGATGTGGCGACCTTGCGGCGCAGTCAGGCCCTGCTGACGCTTGCTGAAATCAATCTCCAGACAACCAAGGCCGCGCTCAGCACCACATTAAGGCAGTCGTTTGCCCGGTTACTGTATGCCCAGGATTTCGTGCAGGTCTCCGAGGTCATCGCCGTGCGCCGCAAGGAAAACGTCAACCTGGTTGAAATGCGGTTTGAAGCCGGCCGCGAAAACAAGGGCTCGGCCATGCGCAGTAAGGCCTATTACCGGCAGGCCCAGTTCGAGGTCACGCAAGCGCACCGGGGTCTTAAGACCGCTCAACAGCAGATGGCCGCGACGCTCGGCCGCCATGAAATCACCATCCTGACCGTCACCGGGAACTGGGATTTTGCCAACCTGCCGGAAGCGCCCGACTTTAACGCGCTGGCCCTTCAGACACCGGATTATCGGGGTGCCGCAATCCAGGTACGCGCGGCCAAGGAAGGCGTGCGCATCGCCAAAAGCGATTTTTATCCCACCTGGTCCGTGAACGGGTCCATCGGCCGTTCGGACGACGACAGCCTGATTCCTAAAAACGATCAATGGTCGGTGGGTACGGCCATTTCCTATCCGCTCTTTGTCGGCGGCCAGCACTGGTACGGGGTGCGCGGCGCCAAGGCTGATCAGCGCAAGGCCGAAGATACGCTGAATGATACCGAGAGCCAGATGGTGGCCACGCTCGAAGACCGGTTTGTGGCCTGGCAGGATGCGGCCGAGCGGACCGACGTGCAGAACGAATTTCTGAAAGCCGCCGAAGTCCGCGCCGAGATAGCGCGGGCCCAGTACCAGAACGGCTTGCTCTCGTTCGAGGACTGGGACCTGATTGAAAACGACCTGATTGACAAGCAGAAGTCCGTGCTGATCAGCCAGCGGGATGCGGTCTTCGCCCGCGCCGGCTGGGAAAAGACGCTGGGAACCGGAGTTATTCCATGATGCGGGATATCGCCCGCCGCGTCACTACGCTTGCGCTCCGCAAGCGGCGTGGCAAGGATTTTCGAGGGCCTTAGATGATGAAACTTGAAATACCCGGCAAAAGAGCAGTCCCTCTCCTGCTTGTTTTTGGGCTCGCGATTTTTGCGACTGGCTTTGTCCTCTCTGTTCTGCTCTATCCGGGCAGCGGCGAACAAACCCAGGGTTACCGCTTTTTTCATGACTTCATCAGCGCCTTGGGTGTGACCAAAATATCGGGCAGGCCAAACCCATATTCGTCGCTCTTCAATTTCAGCCTGGGGTTCGCGATGCTGTTACTGCTGCCTTTCTGGTATTTCAGGACTAAATATTTGCCGGCGGGAAAGGCGGTGGGCCAAGTTGTTTTCACGCTGTGCGCGTTTTTTTCCCTGGGAATGACAGGAGTGGCTTTGTCTCCCTACAATTTGCACCCGACATGGCACAACATCTCGGTTTACTCCGCGTTCGCATGCATCATGCCGGGAGTGCTGCTGATAATATTCCTCTCGGACAGGCGGCGCTGTGGGCCGTCTTACAAGGCGGCATGGGGAATTGTCGGTCTTGCCATTGTCGCGGTCAACATCACGGTTTGGGCCCTTGTGAAGTATCATATCGCATCCAGCATACCGTTATATGCGATAGCGCAAAAGATAGACGCCGGGACTTTTTTCATTTGGATCGCGGTTGAAACGATCATGTTCAAAAAGCTGTGCGGGGATGCCCTTCCCGCGGGTCACAGAGTCAGAGAGGACCTTAATTAACGATTCCGCTGAAAAACCCGCCCGGCGGGGTCACCGGGCCTACAAAACGGCCCATTTTCTGCAGGCCGCGTGACCACGCCGGAAGCGTGGCAAGCCTCACGCGACGTTAATCCGGGGTTTTTCAGCGGAATCAATTAACAAGAAAGAATCGTATGAAGCACATCATATATTGGGTCATCGGCTTCATCCTCGTGGCAGGCGCGGCGGACGCAGTTTGGTTCTGGCGCGCGCGCGCCACGGAAATACCGCAATACCAGGAAGTGCGCGTCGTGCGCGACAGCCTGAAGACCTTCGTGCTGACCACCGGTATGGCCCAGCCGCAGAACCGACTGGAAATCAAGTCACCCGTGGCCGGTCGGGTTGAAGAAGCCCTGGTACGCGAAGGTGACAAAGTCCGCAAAGGCCAGATCCTGGCATGGATGAGTTCCACGGAACGGGCCGCCCTGATGGACGCAGCACGCGCCAAGGACGCCACTGAACTGGCCTACTGGGAACAGCTCTACAAACCCACCCCGCTGGTGGCGCCGCTGGATGGCGATATCATAGCCCGCAAAATCGAGCCGGGTCAGACGGTCACAGCTTCGGACATCCTGTATGTTATGTCCGACCGCCTGATCATCGAGGCCCAGGTGGATGAAACCGATATCGGCCGCATTGTCGTGGGCCAGACGGCCGATATCACCCTCGACGCCTATCCCCAGGATGTCATCCCGGGCAAGGTGGACCAGATCGCCTACGAGGCCAAAACGGTCAACAACGTGACAACCTACATGGTGGACGTCCTGCCGGGCAAGGTACCGGCGTTCCTGCGGAGCGGTATGACCGCCAACATCAAGGTACTGACCGCCGCCACCAACGGGGTCTTACTGATTCCCACCGAGGCCTTACACACCCAAACCAATACAATGGTCGTCTGGATCCCCAATCCGGATGATCCGGAGCGGCATCGGACGGTCCCTGTGGTCGTTGGACTGAACGACGGCAAGCAGGCTGAAATCATATTCGGTCTGCAGGAAGGGAATGCCGTGTTAGTCCAGTCCGTGCAGAAATTCATGACCAATGGCAACAACGATCAAAAGCGCAATCCGCTCATGCCATTCGGCGGAAGGAAAAAGCATTAACTTGTGACCGCAGACTATTGACCGTGGACTAAAAAGATAACATCAAATTCTGAACGCTTAGAAATGATCAAGCTTACCGAAATCACCAAGACCTATGCCATGGGCGAAGTGGCCGTACAAGCCCTGCGCAACGTCTCCCTGACAATCGCGCCGGGCGAATTTGTAGCCATCATGGGACCTTCGGGCTCGGGCAAGTCCACCCTCCTGCACATCCTCGGCTTGCTGGACGTGCCGGACGCGGGCTCGTACCGCCTGCTGGATCACGAAGTTACACAGCTTTCAGATAACGAACTGGCGGCCCTGCGGAATTCAACTTTAGGCTTTGTGTTCCAGCATTTCAATTTGCTCTCGCGTACCAGTGCCCTGGAAAACACCGTTTTGCCGATGCTTTACGCCACCGGCCGCCGGGGGAAAAACACGGACAAAGCACGCCGCAGGTTGTTCGAGGTGGGCCTGGGCGACCGCTTGGGCCACAAACCGAATGAACTTTCCGGCGGCCAGCAACAGCGCGTGGCTATCGCCCGCGCCCTGATCCACGATCCCCGCATCATCCTGGCAGACGAGCCCACCGGCAACCTGGATTCCGCCAGTGCGGAGGAAATTCTTGAGATTCTGACAGGGCTCAACCGGCAGGGAATCACGATCATCATGGTGACCCACGAATCGGACATTGCCGCCCACGCCCGGCGTATCATCCGCATGCGTGACGGGATCATTCAATCGGATGAACGCAATGCAGGAAAGACAGCAGATACTACAAAAACATCCACACCATCAGACACCAACGGTATTCCCAATATATGTTTTGCGGCCACGATCGGAGAAAATCAACGGAAGCCCATTATCGCCCCCCGGGCCAACGCCTTCGCCATCCTGCGCGAACTGCCGCACGATTTTAAGCAGGCTTGGCGCGCGCTGAAGGCCAACAAGGTCCGATCGTTTCTTTCCATGCTCGGCATTTTGATTGGCGTCACCGCCGTGATCGCCATGCTGGCTGTCAGCACCGGCGCCCGGCAGGCCATCGAGGAAGAGTTCTATTCCCTGGGCTCGAATATGCTTGTCATGCGGCCCGGCGCACGCAGGGTCCATGGCGTAGCCTATCAAGCCGGCGCCGTTACCCGCTTTAAGCCTGAAGATGTCACCAACATCCGCGCCTCGATTCCCTCGGTCAAACGCGCCGGCGGCATCGTCAATGGTCGCGGGCAGGCTGTCTACAGTAATAAAAACTGGAACACACGCATCTTGGGCGCTGAACCGGACTATGCCGACATGCGCGCATATCAGCCGACGATCGGCCGTTTTTTTACCGCCAATGAAATGAAAAAACGCTCACGGGTGGCTGTGATTGGCATGACGCTCGCACGGGAACTGTTTGGCGAGGCCAGTCCGTTGAGCGAATACGTCAAATTCAACAAAGTCAATTTTCAGATAGTCGGCATATTACCCGAAAAGGGCAACACGGCCTGGGACAATCAGGACGACCTCGCGATCATTCCGCTGACGACCGCCATGTTCCGCCTGCTCGGCAAAGTGTACCTTGACAGCGTGGACATTGAAGTAAATTCGGCGGATGAAATGCCGGCGACCCAAAAGCAAATCCATGATCTGATAATCCGGACGCATCACCTGCCGCCCTCACAAACCAACTCCTTCGAAATCAGCAGTATGGGGGAAATCCAGGCGGCCTTGGACGAAATCACCAAAAATATGACCTGGCTGGTGATAGCCATCGCGTCCGTTTCCCTGCTCGTCGGCGGCATCGGAATTATGAATATCATGCTGGTGTCCGTGACCGAACGCACCCGGGAAATCGGCATCCGCAAGGCGGTTGGCGCCCGTCAACGGGATATTCTCGCCCAGTTCCTGACCGAGGCACTCGTAATCAGCGTTACCGGTGGCGGCATCGGAATATTCACGGGCTGGCTCATCAGCACGGTGTTCGCCATTCTGGCCGACTGGCCCAGCCTGATGACGTTGTCTTCCATTCTTCTGGCAGTAGGCTTCTCCTGTTTTGTTGGCGTGGTCTTTGGCCTCTGGCCCGCGACCAAGGCCGCCCGCCTTAATCCCATTGACGCCCTGCGCTACGAATAATCCAAGCTGCTTAGCCCGGATATTTCACGCCAAGCGTGAAATATCCGGGTTAGAGGCCAGGCACGGGTGACTTGCGTTGGCCGGATATCGGCGGTATGCTTATCCCGGTTTGAATTGCGACAAGCACCCGCATCTTTACGAAAGGAGTAGCGCCATGTCAAAAATACTGGTGGTCTATTGTAGTCTGTCGGGTAACACAAAGGCGGCGGCCGAAGCGGTGGCGGAAGGCGCTCGATCCACCGGGGCCACCGTGCTGGTCAAAAACGGCTTCGAAGCACAGCCGGCCGACCTGTTGAATTGCCAGGCGGTGGCCTTGGGTTCCTACGACGCTTTCAGTTACATGGGCGGCGGACTCAAGGATTTCCTTGATCGCGCATTTTATCCGACGCAGAACCAGGTCACAGGCAAACCTTATGTCGCCTTTCTAACCCATGGCGGCGGCGGAAAAGCCATTCAGAGCATCGAAGCATTGGCCCAGTCGTTCAAGCTCAGTAAAGTTGTCAACGCGGTGCTGGTCAAAGGCCATCCTGATGGGAAGGAGGCCGCCGACTTGAAAACGCTCGGCATCAAGCTGGCGGCCGCCGTGGCGACGTAAGCCGCCC
>VSJD01000233.1 GCA_008636095.1 Kiritimatiellota bacterium
GCGCCAAACATTGCAGGCGGGCACAGCACATGACGCGTATAAACGACAATTTGCGGCGCCTGGTATGGGGCAGCTTGTTCGCTATAGGCTTTACGCTGTCACCGATCAGCTGGTGGAACGACGCCGTGGTCAATTTGCCCATAGCGTATCTGGCCGCTCAACTGGTGACGGTCCTTGACCAGCGATTATTCCTGTTTGCTTTTGTCGGAGCGTATTGGGCTACGAACCTGATCGGCCTGCTCTGCATGCACGTAAGCGCCCGCAAACTGCTTCGTCAAACGGAGCCAATAATTTCGCTCAGGCGTTTCTTTCTGATTTCGCTCCTCTACACCTTGCTGATCGTGGCATTGGCCCAATTCAAATGGATCCAATCACCCTTCATAAATCGTTCAGGCTTCCTGCTCAAAACGCCGAAGGTTCGCCAAGCCGACGGCAATGCCGGTCAGCACATCTTCCATACCCTCGAACTCGATCGAAAGCACGCCGTCATAACCCGCCCGTTTCATTGTGCGCAGGCATTGCGTCACCGGCACATCGCCATGTCCAATAATCGAACCGCGCAGCCAATTGCCGGCCCGTGATTGGAACCAGCCCTTGCCAGGGTTCGGCGCCGTACCCGGCTTGACGTGAAAATCCTTGGCGTGACAGTGAAAGGCGTAGGGCATCATGCGGCCCACCGCCCGGGCCGGGTCTTCGTCGGCGCAAAGGAAATTGCCCATATCAACGAGCGCGCCAAAATTGGGATGGTTGACCCCATTGATCAGCTTTTCGACCCGTTCGCTATCCTGGCAAAAGTAACCATGGTTTTCCACCATGGTCCGGATACCCAGGTCAGCCGCAAATTCCGTGACCAGCCGACAGCCCTTGATCAGGGTGGGCAATGCATCGTCAAAGCCGCGGGCCCCTTTGTGTCCGGCCGGAAAACCTTGCGTCGCGTCATGGCGCATACCGGGCACCCCCAATATCTTTGCCACGCGCACTTCGTCTTTAAGCCGTTCTGCCTCGGCCTTCCAATTGCCGTTCGATCCATTGATAAAGTCGGCGCCGATCGTATAGTTGACCACCGGCAGACCTGTCCGGTCGCTCTCCGCCTTCAGGCGGGGCGCAAAATCAATCGCTTGCATGCCCTTCGGCAGGGCCAGGGTGGAGAACTCAATAACGTCAAAACCCATCTCTTTAGCCTTGGCAATAACGTCGATTTGCTGCATCTGCCCGCCGGAAACCAGCCGGCTAAAACTGTATGACGATACGCCGATTTTCATGATAATTCCTTTTCTGTTAAGGTTTTGATTTCGCGCTCCGAACCAGGAAATACAAACGGGCGTTACTATAACCGACCAATGCGCCAGATGCAAGACTATCGCCTTGGTTTGCAACGGGCACGCACGTGCAGATGTCCTTCTGGACGCATCACGCAACTTACGGACGGCAGGCAAATCTTCCGTACGTTTCGTGTTTTAAGTGGTATTTTTTGAGTTTAGGATATAGACTTGAATCATAACTATGAATGCCCTATCCAAGAGTAATTTTACGGAATTGAAGAATGGCGTTGTGCTGGCCGAACTGGGCGGATATGGGGATGGCCCCTATTGCGCCCAACATGGCGCCGGCGCGGCACTAGTGCTGATGGGAACGTATATCGTTGATCCCGGCGATAAAGTCCCCTACCCCGCGAAATTCGTTTTCAAGCCTGATCCGTCGGTTTATGCGCCCTATCTGCGTGAACACGTCCAAGCCGCCCGGGCCGGCGGCGCCAAGGTAGGCGTCAGTGTCATCAGCATCGAACTTCAACATGCGCTGGATTTCCTGGTTGCCGCCCAGGAGGCGGGCGCCGATTACGCTTCGCTCTGCGCGCATTCCGTGATGGCGATGTTCACCCGTAATGGTCTTGGTGAAGCGCTGTGTGAAAGGGGCAATTCCAAATTCCTCCAGTACTGGGCCAAGGCAATGCTGAAGGCCGTCACCATTCCGGTCATCTTCAAAATCGGACTCGGCGATCTGCCTGCCACCATTGCCGCGGTGGACACGCTGACCGAGGTTGGCGCGCCGATTGTCAGTATCAACTTCGAAAATACCACGGCGGGATCCGCAGGATTAAAGGCATTGAAGCAAATTGCCGGCCATTGTCTTTTTTTAATCGCCGGCGGCGGAATTAAAGATCTGGAGGGTGCCCGCCGTGTTTTGGATCAGGGCGCCAATGCAGTGGCAATCGGCACTGCGGCAATGAAAAAACCCGCTCTCTGCGGCGACATCCAAAGGCACTTGAAATAGTTCGAACGCACCATAGTAACGTCTTGCTTTTGCATATTAATCACATAGGATTGGAAGAAAGTATGCATCCGTTTGTTATCAACGCTGTGGCGCCGACACGTATCTGCGATGTTGGCGGTTGGACCGACACCCATTTTTCGAAATACGGGGCGGTATTCAATGTCGCCATTTATCCTTATGTCGAAGTCCAGGTCCATCCGATGGCGCCCGGCGAGTCGGATGGCCGCTTAATTGTTTCGACCGAGAATTACGGCACATCCTACACGTTGGACCCTGATAATATCGTTTACGACAAGCATCCATTGATTGAGGCGGCGATTAAGTGCATGGCGCTCCCACAGGATCTTGCCTTGAGAATTAACGTTTTCTCCTATGCCCCGCCCGGCGCCTCGATGGGCACTTCTGCCGCCGTTTCCGTGGCCTTGATTGGCGCGCTGGACGCGCTTACGGGGAAAAAACTGGCGCCGCATGCAATCGCCACCCTGGCCCATTCCATTGAGACTAAAGAACTGGGACTGGAGTGCGGTGTTCAGGATCAGCTCGCCAGCGCGTATGGTGGAATCAACCTCATTGAAATAAGTGACTTTCCAAAAGCAACGATTGCCCCGATAGCGATTACCGACGCTATCTGGTGGGAGCTTGAACACCGCCTGGTCCTGACCTATATAGGCAAGCCCCACCAGTCGTCCGAAATCCACAAGATGGTCATTGCCGGGCTCGGTGCTACGCCCCATAAAGACCAGCGCATTGAACGACTGCGGCAATTGGCCCATCAAGCCCGGCCTGCGCTCCAGGCCGGAAATTTTATTGAGCTGGGCAGAATCTTCGATGAGAACACCGCTGTGCAACGCTCACTGCACAAGAATCTTGTTTGCGACGCGTTTGAGGACATCATTTCCGTGGCGGGCAATTATCAGGCACTGGGCTGTAAAGTCAACGGGGCCGGAGGCGATGGCGGTTCCATAGCCATCCTGACGGATGGGGACATGTCGAAAAAGCGGGAAATGCAGAAGGTGCTTGATCAAAAAGGCTACCTGACACTGCCCGTTTACCTTTCTCGCCGAGGCCTGCGCGTCTGGAAAAGCATTTCCACAACGCCTGTTAATAACAAATAGATGGCATAGTTCAACGGTTCACGGTTCTGAGGTTCACGGCTGGGACATTCGTTATAAAAAAGCAGCAACTATTGATTACCGCATCAGCGATATATCGGGCGTAGCGCGGCGCGAAGCCCGACTTGTCCGCCGTAGCTTCTTAGCGAAGGTGGATGCTACCGTGGGGCGAATTCGGTTTCCACCGGAGGTGGATTCGAAGAAGCAAGGCAAGCTTGGGCTGAATGTGGGTACGCCGTGTGCAGCGCTATACTTCTGTATGCGCAAGCGCGGCAAACCCTCAGACGGCCCAAGATCGCCGCCGTCTTTTTCGAACCGAATTCGACACACTACCGTGGGAGAGTCATAATTAATAGCCCGCGTTAGATTTAGGGAAGAACGCCGACAATGATGACCAGAAAAGAGATCAAGCAGAACCGGAAACTGGCGCAGGCCTTGTTTAACAAGGCGGGAATTGTGACCACCAAGAATGAAGCCGACTCAATCGAGGTGGCCGACTTCGGGCTTGGCGCCTATAAGCAAACGGGATTGGCGCTACTGGTTTATGTGAATACCGACCGATGTTGTGCCAAAGAATTGGCATTGCTTCCTTGCCAAACTTGCCCGGAACACCGGCATCCGCAAGTGGACCGGAACAATCCCGGCAAAGAGGAGACGTTTCGCTGTCGCTGGGGAACGATTTATCTCTATGTGCCGGGTCCTAAAACCAGGCACGCACAGGCACGGCCGCCAAAGGCAAATCTGCCTAATGCGAATCCGCCTAAGGCATATCCGCCTACGGACAAGGCTTCGGCCTATACGGTATGGCACGAAATTGTGCTGAAACCCGGCGCGCAGTACACGCTGGCGCCGGATACCTTGCATTGGTTTCAGGCCGGAGCGCAGGGCGCGGTGGTATCGGAATTCTCCACGCGCAGCGTGGACGCAAAAGATGTTTTCACCGATCGCGAGATTCAACGGACCACCCGGATCGGCTAAGCAAGGCATTGCGGCACGGGTTCTCAGCCGAGAATGAGCCAACCGAAGTCAGCCGGGTTTGCCGTGCCGTGCGTGAGCCGTTCTGCGAGCGGGTGCCGCTCAATCCAGGAGAACATGGCGCTGCCCCCAGGCAGGGTACTGCCCCCAGGCAGGGTACTGCCCCCAGGCAGGGTACTGCCCCCGGGAAGGATGGCCTGCCGCTCCAAGTCGATACGCATCGGCCGCACCGTCGCGCCGTCCGGGCGCAGACGCGAGAGCGAAATCCGCACCGTGGCCGACCACTCGTTCTCAGTGCGCTGAATGGCAGCAGTCCATGCATTGTCACCGCCCAGATCATACGCTTCGGAAGCGGACACTGAACCATTCGCGTTGACGGCGTACCACTGGCAGGGCCAGAGCCGCCGCGGCTCGATCAGCAGTTTCACGCTCTCGCCGGGGAACGCGTCAAACTTGGCAGGGCCGGCCAACACACAACGCACGGCAAAGTACAATGCTTGATCATCGTGGCAGGCTTTCCAGAAGGTCTTTACATCCGGAGAGCCCTGGTTAGCGTCGGTGCGCTTGCCGTCCCGAACCTGTAATTCGATCTCCGGCAATCCGTCCCACACGAGGCCGGTGTACTTGCCGTCCAGGGGCGGTACGGCACTGACACGGCGACTGCCGTATGTCGGGCCTTGCGGTTGCCGGCCGGTGTAGGCCGGCCAGAGCTGTTCACCGCGCCGGATCTGGCGCGCCACCTGCGGGAACTCCGCATCCAGGAGCCGCTGTAACTGCTGCATGCGCCACTCGATCTTGGCGGGGAAGTACTTGTAGCCTTCCGCCTCGGAATGGAACCCAAGCCGCGAGTCGCCTTGGCAGAGCGCGAGCAACTCGGCATCGCGGACCAGCTCTCGCTTCACGATGCGTTTCATCGCCGCGAGGAGCTTCTTCTGTTCAGCCTGCGTCTTCCACGGCAGTTCCTCGCGCATAGCGTAGAAGCGCATTATGTTCGCGGCGCTCTCGAACTGGATGCCCAGCGCCGTGGCCACGCCGATGTCACGCCGGCGCTCCTCGTTGTGCGCGTAGCGGGGCAGCATCTTCTTCAGAACTTCCACACCGCGGTTCCAGTGCCGTGACATCTCACCGCAGAGCAAGAGGATTTCATCCAGCGTATGCGTGTAGTAGAAGCACTCGCCGATGCGGTCGCCACTGGCCGGATAGGGCTTCTGGGTCCAGTACGACGCAATTTCCCACGAGGGCGCGATAATCTTGTCGGCCGGCTCAAGGTGCAGCGGCCAGGTAGGCGCGTCGTGAAGGGGCCCGTACCAGCCGAACATGTGGTTCAGCGGGAAGTGGCTGTAGCCGCGCTGGAACAGTTTCCAGGCGCGCGCCACGCCCTTGGCGTCGTCGCCCCAGTCACGCCGCGCCATCGAGAGCAGAAACTGCCCCTCCGTTTTCGGGAACGGTGCAAAGGCAAGTTCGCCAGCGGACTTGTTCATAATGCCCGGGTAGTTGCCGAAGTACCAGCATTGCATGACACCGCTGACGCCCAACTCGTGCATAATCTTGTACTTGCGGTACAGGTGGCCGGGAACGGGCACGAACGGCGCCGTGGCGACCTCGTGACTGCAACCGACCTGCAGCTTGGCGAACATGCGGTTGCCGTTTTTCACGGCCGCCTTGGCGCAGTCCGTGAACAACTGGCTGGGGCCAATGAAGGACAGCCAGTAGTCGAAGATGCGGATCTTGCGCCCGCACTGCTCGCCGACGGCGGACGACTCGAAGTTGTGTTGGAGAATGACGCCTGGCGGCAGGCGTCCGGCAGACTCGACCGTCATGGCGTCGCCCCACAACCAGTACTGCCCGTACGGCCAGGAGATGCACTCGGCGGTCGGGTCGGCCGCGTGCATGCCGCGCGCCATGGCCGCCATGGTGTCGTTGAGCACGTCGTAAGGGGAGCGGTCCTTGCAGCGCGGGCAGGTGATGTCCCGCGGCGCGCAGGAATAGCAGTGTGAGCCGCCCTCACCAATGCTGATGTTGATGATGCCGCCAAGGCCGGGCACTTCGGCGAAGAGGTTGCGCATAACCTCTTCGAGATAGGCCATCGCCGTCGGGTTGCTGGTGCAGAAGAAATGGCGTTTGCTCCAGCATGTGTCCATGCTGAGCAGTTCCGGGTGCGCTTTCGCGGCCGGACTGTCCGACTCGATGGGTCGCGGCTCGTTGCAGTAGGTGTAGATCCGGATCCCATAGCGGGCACAGCGCTCGACAGTGCGGCGCAGTTTGTCGAGGCGCTGTTTCGGGTCACGTCCGTATTCGAGAATGGCCGTCTGCGCGCAGATCTCGTCGAAATGGATGGTGAGCCACAGGCCGTTAATGCCTTCGTGCGCAAGCCGGTTCAGATACTCGTCCGGGTAGTAGGCCACATTGTCGGTCAGTTCGTCGCGGTTCTTGGGCGGACGGTGGATCGGGCCGAAGAAGCAGCGCGAAATGCGGGTGCGGATAACCGGGTGGCGTTCGACTTTACCAAGCGGCAGGAACGGCCCGCCGGCACGCAGCATCTGGTCCTCGATAAAGAAGATACCGCGCCGGATACCTTCCGTGTCGGCGGCAAGGATGGCACATTCATCTGGGGTTACGACAACGCGATAGGTCTCGCGCAACGGGGTGGCAATACGCCCAGTGCGGATGCGAAATGGGCCGGCCCGGCTCACGTCGGCAACGGTCAGGAACCTTTCAAGATCGGTATAGGCCGTGTCCAGGCGCCCGCGCTCGTCAGCGAAGCCGCGCTCAATGGTAACACCCTGGTAGAATTCGGCCTCGTTATTCCGGGCGGCGCGTGGCGTCCACGCGATCTTGGTCCACAGCGGGCTTTTGAGTTCGTCGATGAACTTCCAGGTCGTTTCCGACGGTTGCGACGGTTCGGGAAGAAGGCGTGACACGATTGCGGCTCCTTGTTCAGGTTATCTGGCGGCAGACGCGGTTTCAGGTGTCAGATCGATAACAAATCGCTTTTCTGGTGGCATGGGCATCCGCCCATTGAAACCGACCTGATGAAGCCTTTTTCATGGCGCGAATGTGTCAAAAGGGGGTTGGGATGTCAAGTTTGAAGGACACATTTGAAGGACAAAAAATCTGATGGCTGTTGAAACGGCTCCGGCCTACGGGACAGATCAAAAAACGACGTGCTGACACAGCTTCCTGAGACGACAGGCCGTGTTTTCGCTGGTTGCCGGCGGCCTTCTGTGCACAAAAGAATCTTCGCTTATTTGGCCAAGCTGGTCCAGGCACTGGCACGCATCCGAAAACGCCAAGGGCGTTTGGCATCCCCCCCCGCATAGTCAACGCCTATGCGGGTAGTGGCGATAATCTCTTTCGGACGCAATTCAACCCCTTGCTCCAGCCAGATTTCATTCCCCTGCAAGCTTTGACCCGAATGACGCACCGCAATACCCAAGGCCTGGGCCAAGGCGCCGGGTCCCGCGGTAAGCGTCCGGTCCAAGCCTGCCTGCGCGAAGCGCTTCGGCGAAGACAGGCGGGCCTTGCGACGGCGCTTGAGCATGACCGGGATGCCATGGGTTGGTTCCAAAGCGCGGATCAGGACGGCGTGGGGAATGCCTTCGACGCTGGTAACAATGTTGAAGAGCGCATGCAAACCGTAACACAAATAAACGTAGGCGACCCCGCCGGCTTCGTACATGACGGCCGTCCGCCGCGTGCGCCGGTTACCGTAGGCGTGCGAGGCACAGTCGGTCGCCCCGGCGTAGGCTTCGGTCTCCACAATACGCCCGCCGGTCACGGTGCGCCCGCCTATGCGGGTGAATAAATACTGCCCCAGCAGATCCCGGCTAATCCGAATCACGTCCGAGCGTCGGAAAAACGCGGGGGGTAATTTTTCACCGACGACAGATATGTGCCGGGGACACATGATAAACCTTGAGATCGAAGGGGCTATTCAAGGATGCGGCCGAACAAACCTTTCACGTATCCACTGATGCGCGAAAAATGAGCAGCCACGAACCATCCCAAACCGATGATAAAGATCACTTTCACCATCAGAATGCATTGTCTGAGAATAGCCGGGCCTTTACGCAGGTAGTTTTGGCATTGCGGACAGCGTGTCAAAACCGCGGCGCAGAGATAACCGCATTTTGGGCACCGAATGTCGTTTGTGCGACCAACGGGAACACATGGAACATCAGACTGTGATTCGTTCTGCTGCTGTTGTTTGTCACGCTTTCCGCCTTCAGCGGATCTGCTTCTGGCAGAAAGCTCCAACCGAACGGGAACGGTATGCTCCGCCTCGCAAGCGGCACACTGCACCGAGACGCCGGCAATATTTTTTGGGGCCGCCATCTCTTCACCGCAAGCGCACGTCCAATAAAGCTCAGGCGACGGAACGAGAAGGTGACTGCCACAATCAGGACATTGAACTTGGCGGCCAGCATCGGCAACATCCACCGCCAGGCTTTTGTCGCAACTGCATTTGAAGTATACGGAAGCCATGTCACCTCCCTAACCCGGATATTTCACGCTTGGCATGAAAAATACGGGCTAATACTTTCTGAGGACATACCCATTGCCCGCACACATTTTGCACGATATTATTATCTCCCGCCCATGGACCACGTCAACGATCTTTCCCATACCTTGACATGCGGCGCATACTTCCGCGCCGACAGGTAGAATAATTGTACGCCCGCCATTTTGATTACAAAGGATACATGCGGACTTATAGGTACCATCTCCCATATATCCTAATCCCCCGCACCGCCTACAGCGTATTTTAACTATATTTTGCGGCGCAGGTGCCGGCGCTGATGTTGATGCAGGTGCTGGTGCTGGAGCAGGAGTTGGAGCAGGCTCCACTGACAGCCACTTTGAATACCAGCGGTGCAGGGCGCTCGACACGCCGGACTGAACGTGTTGCCAATTCACATAGAACCCGACAGCGCCGGACCGAACGTTCCGCCAATCCATGTTTTCCCTCGCCCAGAACCCGGTCGCGCCGACGGCCACCAGCATAAGCACCCAAAAGGCCGCGCGCAAAAACGACCTTAGCCGTAATGACGGCGGAGGTCCCATCATCGCGGTGGTTGGCGCCGGTAACTTGACGCTACAATTCCGGCAATGAACGGATTCCAGTCCGTTTTCGGCACCACATTTTGGACAGACTCTGATCATAACCGGAGCCATTCCTCCTCATTTTTTATTGGGCTTGGACGGTGACATCACAACGCCCGCAGGACTCTTGCATCGAACACACCAAACAGACTACAAGCTCCGTGCGCACATTTCTTCGGCAATGGATTCCCTCAACCGTTTCACTTCCGGCGTAAAGACATCTTGCCGCTCGCCTGAACCAAATATTCTGTGCAACCAACTCATTAGCCGTTTACATTGCCTTTCCTTATTCGCACCGTTATATTTACCAGTTTTTTACCCAAAAAAAAGGATAATTTTTCATGCACTGCCCACAATGGCTGGCCAAGACCGATCTCGATCTCTTCCCGAAAAACGTCCGCCAAATCATTCTGCATATCATTTCGCTCGCCCATTTTTTACTGATCCATTCCCGATCCTGGGCCGCCAACAGTCCCATGCAGCGTGTTCGGCTGACGGCCGAGCGTGATCAAGCCATAACTAAAGCCGCTCAATTCAAA
>VSJD01000217.1 GCA_008636095.1 Kiritimatiellota bacterium
ACGGCTGTAGCGATGTGGCTGGAATACGACCAGCCAGCGTTTCCGCTGGAGGCACGGGAGGGTGCGCAAGGTGGCCGCAATCTCTGTCGGATGATGCGCATAATCGGAGATCACCAGCACATCGTCCTTTTCGATCACCCGCTCGAAGCGCCGACGCACCGGCTGAAAGCCCTGCAAACCCAGCCGCATGGCATCAAACTCAACACCACAACCGGTGTGCCGGCCACCGCCGGTGTGCCGGTCGCAGACGGAGGCCGCCGCACAGGCCGCCAGGGCGTTCAGCACGTTATGGCGCCCCGGCATCGGTAGACGGATGACGCCCAGCTTTTCCGTGCCACGCCAGACCTGAAATGAAATATCCTCCTCCGTTTCCTCAATCGCCGCGGCGCGCCACTCGGCCGTGGGCGCCAATCCGTAGGAGACGGCCCGGTCCAGGCCGCGGCAAAGCATAAGGGCTTCCGGATCGTCGGCGCAGTAAACAATGCCCCGTCGAACCTGCCGGAGCATATCGGCAAAACAGGCGCGCAGAGCGGTGAGGTCGACAAAATGCTCGGCGTGATCGAATTCGATATTCGTCACTACGGCAATATCGCTCTCGTAACAGGCCAGGGTGCCGTCACTCTCATCAGCCTCCACCACCAGGCAATCGCCGTGCCCCACGCCAGCCACATGCAATAGCGCGGATTCACCGCCAAGCGCCAATTCGCCGCCAATACAATAAGAAGGGTCGCGGCCGGCGGCCAAGAGAATTTGCGTGAGCATGGCTGTGGTCGTGGTCTTGCCGTGCGTACCGCTGACAATGATTGAGGTGGACCCGGGCAGAAGCGCGGCGAGTACAGCACCACGTTGGAACACGGAAAGGCCCCGCGCCAACGCCGCCTTAATTTCCGGGTGGTCCAGTCGAACAGCCGTCGTACGCACAACCCAATCCACGCCGACCAGGTGGGCACAATCGTGCCCGCGCTGGATTTCAATGCCGGCGGAGGTCAGCCACGTCGCCAAGGCATTGTTTTGCGAATCGCACCCTGATACGCGCCACCCCTTATGTTTCAGATGGAAGGCCAGCCCGGCCATCCCCACCCCGCAGATGCCGACAAAATGCACATGGCCAGGCTTACCGGCCAACAACTGGCGCACGTTATTAAGATCGTTGGTCATGGAAAAAATGGCTGATGGTTAATGGTCAATGGTTGATAGGTAGAAGGATTCGTTATTTGTTTTCAATTCGATGTTTGATGTTTGCTTAATCCGGTATCCCGCCTCCCACTTCTTCCACCAACTCGGCCAGGGTGGAGGCCGGATTATTAGTGACGCGCTGAAGCGCGGCCGTCCGCATGTTCGCCAGACGCGCGGTGTCGCGCATCAGGTCGGTCACATAGCCAGCCAGCCAATCCACGGTTAGAATTTGTTCGTCGCAAATATCGGCGGCACCGGCTGACGCGAGGGCATCGGCGTTGGCCGCCTGGTGCTGATGAATGGCGAACGGATACGGCACCAGCAGAGCCGGCACCCCGTAATACGAAAGTTCCGCGCAAGTGGAAGCGCCGCTCCGGCAAATGGCTAACGAGGCCATCTGGTAAGCCCATGGCATATCGTGCAGGAACCCGAACACCGCATGCGGCACACCGGCTGTGGCCGGCAAACCGGTCTGCCGATAAACTTGCCGGATGGATTCCTCATCCGCCGGGCCGGCGAGGTGAATCACCTGGAGCGAATTTCCTTCGCGATGCAGACGGAGAATCGCCTGGGAAACGATCGCATTCAGCCGGTGCGCCCCACGACTGCCCCCCATGATCAAGAGGGTGAAGACCGTGGGCGCTAAAGCGCCCCAATTTTCGATTTTCGATTGCCGATTGCCGATTTCTGATTGCGGACCAGCGTCCGTCGTCCGGCATCTGTCTTTCATCTTTATTCGACGTTCGATGTTTGCTTCCTCTTCTGCCGCCTGTCGTCCGGTTTCGCGCACGGGCATACCGGTTACCACAAGCCTGCGGTGAGCGAGATGATGGCGCGTTTCTTCGAAACCCACGGCCACGGCCTCAGCCCAGCGGCTCAGGAATCGGATGGCCCGGCCGGGAATGACGTTAGCCTCGTGCAGGACGACGGGAATATTGAGCCAGCGTGCGGCCAGCACCGGCCCGATCGAGGCATAACTGCCCATGGCCAGGAGCACATCCGGAGAAAAACGCTGCATGGATTGGCGGCATTGCAGGACCGCCCGAACCAGACGGAAGCATGTTGCGATCATCGCCCGCGGAGCATAGGACGACACGCCGCGGGCATATACCGTCACAACCGTCCCCACCCATCCGACCAGAGCCAGGTCTTCGCCCGGCTTGCCCGCCAGCCACAGAACCACCGTATGTCCGCGCCGACGCAAGGCCTCGGCCACCGCCAGACCGGGGAAAATATGCCCGCCCGTCCCACCGCATGCAATCCCGATTTTCATGATGCCCGTTCCTGATAAATTAGGCCCCGTGGCGGTGCAAATTTAACAACAAAAATTAGCCATAAAAATGCACAAGCAGAAAACAATCAAATAAAAAATCTTTTTGTGCCCCTTGTGCATCTTTGTGGCAACATTGAAGTTTCGATACATCAAGAACATTGCGCAAGGGCCTCCCGTACCTGACCCACAAGCTGATCTAAAACAGGATCGGGTGTAATCAGCGGCGGCATTAGATACACGACCGATCCAAGCGGCCTGATCAGTATCCCTTGCTGTAACAACCAGGCTGCCATCCGCCGGGCCCGCGCCGGGCCCGACTGCCCTTTGCTCTCGGCCAACTCAACGACCGCCAGGAGCCCCAAGCCACGGACATCCCGCACGCCGCTCAGGCCGCGGATCGGCGCCATGGCTTCCTGAAGTCGCTCGCCCGCCTTACGGGCGTGCTCCACAATCCGGTCTTCCTCGTAAATCCGCAGGGTTTCGAGCGCCACCGCCGCCGTCACGGGATTGCCCGCAAACGTGTGCCCGTGATAGAAGGTATGGTCCGCAGGCTGATCAGTAAAGGTTTCATAGAGCGCCTCCCGAACGATCGTCGCGCTCATAGGCAGGTAGCCGCCCGCCAGGCCCTTGCCGAGGCACACGATATCGGGATCAATCCCGGCATGTTCGAAGGCAAACATCCGGCCGGTGCGGCCGAACCCCATGGCGATTTCATCGGCAATCAGCAGGACATCGTGTTTCCGGCACAGCGCCGCCATTTTCGCCAAACAAGCCGGGGCATAAATCCGCATGCCGGCGGCGCCCTGGCATATTGGCTCGACAATCACGGCCGCAATTTTCGCCGCATTTTTTTCGAGAATGTCCGCCATGGGCGCGACACATTCCTGCACGCAGTCCGCCACGGCGGACGGCGGCGGGTTGTGCGCGCAAGTACCGCAACAGGGCGCCTCGGCGCGATACACTGGAAACAGCAAGGGCTGGAACGGCGCGTGGAATTCCGGCACATAGCCTACCGAAACAGCGCCCAGCGTATCGCCGTGGTAGGCGTTGCCCAGCGATACAAACCGGCGCCGTTCCGGCCGCCCCCGGTTATACCAGTACTGGACGGCAATCTTAAGTGCCGCTTCCACGGCACTGGCGCCATCGCCCGAAAAGAATACGCGCCGGCGGCGATCTGGAAACAACTCCGCCAGGCGCGCGGCCAGTTCAATAGCGCCGGGATGCGAGAGGTTGCCCAGAATACTGTGTTGCAGGCACTGGGCTTGGCTGGTCATAGCCTTCACCAGGCGGGGATGACTGTGGCCCAGGTTGCAGGCCCACCAGGATGAAATCGCATCCAGATAGCGGCGGCCGTCGCTGTCAAAAAGATAAACGCCCTCCCCGCGCACGATGACCGGAAACGCAGTGTCCCGCATGGCCGAATGCCTGGAATAGGGATGCCAGAGATGCTGGCGATCCAGATCGCGATAGTTTTCGGTGTTCATGAAAATTTCAGCCATGCAAGCCAGGCCGCGGCAGGCGGCAGGCAGACGGCCACCGCGCGACGGAATTGACCGGCCGACAACGTCGCCAGATTCGGAATAAACGGCAAGCGGCCAAGCACACGCACAGTTCCCAACCGCGTAATGGTTTTAATATTGTCCCGCTCGATATAGTCAGAGCGACCAGGCGCTGTCGCATTGAAGACCACGCCCAGCACGCGGACCTGCGCCCGCCGTAAATCGTGAAGGCTAAGCAACGTGTGGTTAATGGTTCCTAGACCAAGGCGGGCGACCAAGACCACGGGCAAGTCCAGCGCACCCATCAAATCCAGCATCGTCTGCCGCCCCCGGATCGGCACACACACCCCCCCGGCGCCTTCCACTATGACCGTCGCATGGCGCGCCTGCAACGAGCTTAAACAAGCGTTAATGCGACGGAACCCGATACGGCGACCGGCAACGGCCGCGGCCAGATGCGGCGAACACGCCTTGGCAAAACAGCAGGGTGCCATGCGGGCATATTCCAAAGGGAACGGCTTTAGGCCGGCCATTGCCAGGCAAAAATCCAGATCGGGCGAACGCCACCGGTTGCACCGCCGCGTGGCGCCAGTCTGGACCGGTTTCATCGGCACGGCATCCACGCCGTGCGAACACAACACGGACAGCAACGCGGCGCTCACAACTGTCTTGCCGACCCCCGTATCCGTGCCGGTAACAAAAATGCCCTGATACTTCATTTACTCCCTGCAAATAGAACTATTGTATTACAGGACCAGCCGCCGTGCACGATAATATTTCGGACGCGGCTTGTAAAACACACGTCAACCCAGTAAGGTATGGCCAGAAATAAAACCATTAATTTGCGCGACAGCGATTTATCCACCGCAGTCCCGATCACACCGCTTCGGCGGGTATCGGGACGAAGGCGGATGCCACCGTGTGTCGAATTCGGTTTCCCGCTTGCGGGATTCGACACACTGCCACGATAGAATAGTTGGATTACGGGCAAGGCCCGTGTTTGGAACAGAAAGGACAAGCCCATGCCGGACAAAGACATGCTGACCGAGATTTTCCATATGCAGGCCGAATTAAACCAACGTATCGGCGTGAACACCTTGCACATGCCGGAAGCCAAAAAACCGGAATGGGTCCTTAATTACTGTCGGGCAATGACCCAGGAAGTGGCGGAGTTGACCGATAGCGTGCCGTGGAAATGGTGGGCCAAGTACCAGAAGTTTGACAAGCAGAACGCACGCGTGGAAGTCGCCGACCTGTTTCATTTCCTGGTTTCGCTGGCCCAGGTCCTGGATATGTCGGCAGACGATATTTTCGAAGCCTACCGTAAAAAAAACGAAGTCAACTTCCAGCGGCAGGATACGGGCTATACCGCCAAGGACGCGAACGACAGCAAGCATATCTGAAGAAGCAATCAGCAAACAGTTCTTTGTTCCTGGTTCTTCGTTCTTCGTTTTCCACTTGGCACTCGACGCTTTACGCTCCACGTTACGTATAACGGAGCACTTCTTCGGCCGTGGTATAGCCGTCCAGGATATTACGGACGCCATCATCGCGCAGTAGGCGCATGCCCAGTTCAACGGCTTTGGCGCGGATGGTCAGGGTTGGTTTGCGCTCGTTGATCAACTCGCGGATGGGCTCCGTCACCGTCATGTATTCCACCAGGGATTTACGGCCGCGGTATCCGGTCTCGTGGCATTCGGAACAGCCTTTGCCGTAGTAAAACGGACGACCCACCACGGCTTCCTCGGTCAGGCTGAGACGCTCCAAAAGCGTCTTTTGCGAATCGGGTGGCAGGGGCGTCTTGCATTTCTGGCAAATGGTGCGGACGAGGCGCTGGGCCAGCACGGACTCCAGCGTGGAAGATATCAGGAAAGGCTCAACGTTCATATCAATCAAACGGGTTACGGCACCGGCCGCGTCGTTGGTATGCAGAGTGCTGAGCACCAAATGGCCGGTCAGCGAAGACTGGATGGCAATCTGGGCGGTATCAAAGTCGCGGATTTCACCAACCATGATTATATCCGGGTCCTGGCGGAGGAAGGCGCGCAGACAGTTCAGGAACGTCACCCCGATGGCCTCATTGACCTGCACCTGGATGATGCCCTCGATATCGTATTCCACCGGATCCTCCGCAGTCAGCAGTTTCATGTCCACGGTGTTAATGCGCCGCAGGGCGGAATAGAGCGTCGTCGTTTTACCGGAGCCCGTCGGGCCGGTGACGATGATAATGCCGTTGGGCTTCTGGATGTCCAGACTGAAGGTATCGTAGACTTCGGTGGGCATGCCCAGGTTTTCCAGTTCCAGGGAAACGGTGGAACGGTCGAGAATACGCAACACAACACTTTCGCCGAACTCGGTCGGCAGGGTGGACACGCGAAAATCAATCTGGCGCCCGAGCATGTTCATCTGCAGGCGTCCGTCCTGGGGCAGGCGCCGCTCGGCGATATTCAGGCCGGACATAACCTTGATGCGCGAGATGACCGGGAGTGCCAGGCGCCGGGGGGGCGGCGACATTTCATAAAGCGCGCCATCAACCCGGTAACGGATTTTGAATTCCTGCTCGAACGGCTCAAAATGTACGTCCGAGGCCTTCGACTGGACAGCCTCATAGAGCACCAGGTTGACGAAGCGCACGACGGGGGTGGCATTGGCGGCCTGTTCGAGGCCCGTTTCGTCCTCTTTGCCCTCGGTCAGTTCCACGACTCCGCCCGCGTCCATATCCGCTTCCAGTTTATTGAGCATATCGTTCATGGAATCGCTGTCTTCACCGTAAAACTTGGTGACCTTGGATTTAACATCCTCCTCGCGGGCCAGCACAAAGATGAGGTCGCGGGTCAGCACGAACCGGATCTCATCCACCACCGCCGGCTCCAGCAGTTGGGACGTGGCCAGTACGACGCCGCTGGCATCCAAACTGATCGGTACCACGCCATACATGCGCGCCACACTGGCAGGGATGGCCTTGACCACTTCATCGGTGATCTCGCGCTCCGCCAGGTTGATGACCGATGTGCCCAAGTGGCTGGCGATCATGACCAGCAGGTCGTCCTCCTTGACGATGCCCAGATCCATGATCACCTTGCGCGCGGCGTTCCCGGTGCGCTTCTGTTCCTCCAGGATCTCCTCGACCTGGGTGGCGTTGACCACCTTGCTGTCTCTGAGAAGCTGTATCAGAGGGTCCACGTGTGTTTCTTCCGCCATAGTCGTTTTCTCGCTTAGATTCGATTTGGATTAGGCCTTCGCAATTATTTCATGTGGGAGGCGCCACGCGAAACGCGTGGCAAACACTATGCTTGCCCCGCCCACGGCGGGGCGCGGCAACGGTCGCGGCGCGTAGCGCCCCTCCTACCAACTTCTAAATTCCTATACATTCAAATATATTTGATAGCTTCACTTGTGTTTGACGGGGCCCGTCCTCAGTTTTTCAACGACGGAATCCGGGTCCTGGGCCTTGGTAATCAGGTGTTCGTAGCTGATAATGCCCTTTTCATAGAGAAACATCAGGTGGGCATCCAGGGTAATCATCCCCCACTTGGCTCCGGTTTGAATGTCCGAGGTAATCCGGAAGCTCTTGTTGTCCCGGATCAGGTTCTGAATCGAAGGCGTTGTGATCATGATCTCGAAAGCCGCCACGCGGCCGGGACGATCCTGCCGCACGATGAGCAATTGCGAGACTACCGCGATAATGCTGGAGGCCAACTGCGTGCGGATTTGTTCCTGCTGGTTCGTCGGAAACGCGTCCACGATGCGGTCCACCGTGCGCGCAGCGCCGGTAGTATGCAGCGTGGCCATCACAAGATGGCCGGTTTCCGCGGCCGTAATGGCCGCTTCCATGGTTTCCAGGTCGCGCATTTCGCCTACGAGAATGACGTCCGGGTCCATGCGGAGCGCCCGGCGCAAGGCCTCCTTGAAATTGGGCACATCCACGCCAACCTCGCGCTGGGTGATGATTGAACGCTTGTGCTCGTGATAATATTCGACCGGATCCTCGATGGTGATAATATGACAGTCCCGCTCGATATTGATCAGGTTGATCATGCTGGCCAGGGTCGTGGTTTTGCCGCTACCGGTCGGGCCGGTTACCAGGATCAGGCCGCGCGGGCGATACAACATGTCCTTGACCTGCGCCGGGAGTCCAATCTCATCCAGGGTGACCAGTTTGCTTGGAATCTGACGGAGCGCCATTCCGACGTGACCTTTCTGCTTGAAGACACTGACACGGAAGCGCGCCTTGTCGCCGAAGCTGAACCCGAAATCGCATCCGCCGATCTCGCGAATTTTCTGCTGGTAGCTTTCAGAAGTGATGCTTTTCATCAGCCGCTCGGTGTCCTCCGGCATCAGCGGCCCGCAATCCAGGGGTTGCAATCCGCCATTGATACGCAACATGGGCGGCAGGCCGACGGTCAGGTGCAGGTCGGAGGCATTTTCGCTCACCTCAGACTCCAACAGTTCGTTCATACCGATTTTATTGGGTAACATGGTCATAGTGAATTAGTCTCCCATCGTCGCGCTAAGAACTTCGTCCAAGGTTGTAATGCCGGACACCACCTTGCGCAGGCCATCCTCACGCAGGGTCCGCATGCCCAACTCCCGTGCCCGGGCACGCAGTTGAATCAGCGGGGTTTTATTATAGATCATTTCCTGCACTTCGTCGTTAATCACGAAAATTTCGTAAAGGCCCTTGCGCCCGCGATAGCCCGTCTGCCCGCAAGCGGCGCACCCCTTGCCCTTGAGCAGTTTAACGTCCTTGAACTGGCTGGCGGTATTGCCCAGCAGACCAATCTCCCGTTCCGTGGGCGTATAGGGCGCCGCACACTTCTCGCAGATCACGCGCACCAGGCGCTGGGCAATCGTCGCCTTGATGGAAGACGCCAGCAGGAACGGCTTAACCCCAAGATCCATGAGCCGCGGAATGGCACTGGGAGCATCGTTCGTGTGCAGTGTGCTGAACACTAAGTGACCGGTCAGCGAGGCTTCGATGGCAATTTCCGCCGTCGGGAAGTCTCGAATTTCGCCCACCATAATGATGTTGGGCGCCTGACGCATAATGGAGCGCAGGACCGCCGGAAAGGTGAGCCCGATGTCTGTGCGCACCTGCACCTGGTTTATGCCGGAAATCCGGTATTCGACCGGTTCCTCCACCGTGATGATCTTGCGATCGGGCCGGTTCAGGTGATTGAGGCAGGCATATAGCGTCGTGGTCTTGCCTGACCCGGTCGGACCGGTCAGCAGCAGAATTCCTTCGGGCGAACTGATCAGGCGCTCAAAGATCTGCTGATCGTCGGCGAACAGACCCAGTTTTGGCAGGCCGAG
This sequence comes from Kiritimatiellota bacterium, assembly GCA_008636095.1. Classification (GTDB taxonomy): domain Bacteria; phylum Verrucomicrobiota; class Kiritimatiellia; order JAAZAB01; family JAAZAB01; genus VSJD01. The sequence goes on from VSJD01000217.1 coordinate 9,262, forward strand.
CAGGAGGCTCTGCTTGTTGAGAATACGCATGACGATGCTCTCGCCGTGGGAGGCCGGCACGGTGGATACGCGCAGATCCAAATCTTCGCCGGCCACGTTTATCCGGATGCGACCATCCTGGGGCACCCGTTTTTCGGAGAGCTTCATGCCCGCCATGAGTTTGATACGGCTGAGGATCACGGCCTGCAGACGCTTGGGGGGGGGTTCCATTTCGCGCAGGACACCGTCAATGCGGTAGCGAATGCGGAAGCGCGTTTCGAGCGGCTCGACGTGAATATCGGACGCCCGACTGCGCTGGGCCTCCATGATGATCAGGCTGACCAGCTTGATGATCGGCGTATCCACATCGGTGGCCACCGTTTCATCCGCCGTATCGTCCACGCGCACCTGAGCATCTGCTGACTGGCTGGGATTCTGAAGCAGTTCCTCCATGGATTTTTCGGCACGGCCGTAATACTTGTCCAGCGCCTCGTTGATTTCCTCTTCCGCGGCCACGACGCCATCCACGTTGCGCTTAAGCAGATAGCGCAGGCTATCCAGGGTCTCGATATTCAGGGGATCACTCAGGGCCACGCTAAGCGTGTTTTCGCTGTCGAAGACGGGCACCACTTTATACCGGCGGGCAATGGCCGCCGGCACCTGCTGGATCACTTCCTGGGGAATTTCATGGTCGGCCAGCACGATGACATCCATGCCCAATTGCATGGCCACGGTCTTCAGCACCTCCAGCTTGGAGATGATCCCCTGCTCGACCAGCACGTCCAGGATGCTCTGGTGCCGGCCGCCGGCCGCGGTTTTGGCTGCCTCAATCTGCTCGGACTTGATTAGTCCAACATCCTTGAGGATCTCTATAATATAATCATCATTGGCAGTCATGGAAACACGCGCAAACATGTAAAGCGTTCACGAAACGCTGAAATCAGAAACTGGAAATTGGCGCCAAATCAGAATCTTTCTTCCCTAATTTTGAATTTCCAGTTTCCAATTTCAAGCAGTGAACCTTGAACTACGCCGGCATTATACACTTAATTGCTTCTTCAGCAAGTCCTGCACAATTTGCGGATTGGCTTTGCCTTTACTAAGACGCATAACCTGGCCCATCAGGAACTTGAACGCGGCTTCCTTGCCGGCCCTATAATCGGATACCGACTTGGGATTGCCGTCAATGGCCTGGCGCACCAAGGCTTCCAAGGTCCCGGTGTCACTCACCTGCGCCAGGCCCAGTTGACCTACCAGCTCGGCAGGATCGCCGCCCTTGTCAAACAGGAGCGCAAAGATGGTCTTGGCGCCGGCGCCATTGATCGTATGGGACTCGACCAGTTTAATCAAGCCGGCCAGCGCCTGGGGTGTGATCCTGACCTGCCGAATCTCAAGTTCCTTCGTAGCCATGAGGTGCATCATTTCCGTCATAATCCAGTTGGAAATGGTTTTGGGATTGGCCGCGCCGCGCGCCGCCTCCTCGAAGAAATCCGCCACGTACTTATCCGCGGAGAGCACCTTGGCATCATAGGAAGGCAGCGCGTATTCACGCTCCAGCCGCTCGCAACGCTGACGGGGCAATTCCGGCAACATGCCTTCCCACGCCTTGATCTGTTCGGTCGAAAGTGCCACCGGCATCAGGTCGGGATCGGGAAAATAACGATAGTCGTGGGCATCCTCCTTGGTGCGCATGGTTTCGGTCACCCCCCGGTCGGTGTCAAAGCGGCGCGTTTCCTGCACGATTTTCCCGCCGGCGGCGAGTGCGGCGACCTGCCGCTGGAGCTCGTACGTGAGGGCCTGGTATACGCCCTTGAAGGTGTTCATGTTCTTGATCTCGGTTTTCGTACCGAGCGTGGCCTGCCCTTCCGGCCGCACACTGCAGTTGACGTCACAACGCAGATTGCCCTCTTCCAGGTTGCACGGGCTGATCAGGCCGTAAACCAGGATCTGCTTGAGCGCCAACAGGAAGGCAAAGGCCTCCTCCGGCGAGTGCATGTCGGGCTCAGTCACAATTTCCATCAGCGGATGACCCGCGCGGTTGAAATCCACCCGGCTCTGGTCACGGACGTGCATGTTCTTGGCAACGTCCTCTTCCAGATGAATACGGGTCAGACGAACCGTCCGGGATTGCCCCTGGCAGTCAAACTCCACCGCGCCACCGAAGCACAAGGGCTGGTCGAACTGGGTAATCTGATAATTTTTCGGCATGTCCGGGTAGAAATAATTTTTACGGTCGAACTTGCTCCGCGGATTGATGCGCGAGCCCACCATGAGCCCCGTCATGACTGTCAGGCGAATGGCTTCCTGGTTGATGACCGGCAGGGCCCCGGGATATCCCAGGCAGACCGGGCAGACCTGCGTGTTGGGCGCCGCACCGAAGTCGGTCCGGCAGGCGCAGAACATCTTGGTCCGCGTCTGCAATTGGACATGCACCTCCAAACCGATGGTGGCAAGGTAGTTCATGATAAAAACAGGCTGTAGGTGAAGGCTGCGGGCTTGTTCGATCATTTCTTCTGCTGGAGGAGTCCGTGCACGTCCTCGATCAGGCTGTCGAGATCCTCTTCTATGACACCCCAGACAATCCTATCATCAATAGCGTCATATCCGTGAACGAGAATATTGCGAAAGGAAATGATGTTGCGGTAATTACGGATCTGCGACAAGAGTT
>VSJD01000236.1 GCA_008636095.1 Kiritimatiellota bacterium
GAAATCACGCGCATTAAAGACGCCCGCATGGCCAGAACCCCACCGCATCAACGCCCGAATTATACTCCCGTTGAGCGCCTCGCTATCCTCGAACACATGGCCGCCAACGGCTAGTCCATCGCCCAAACCGCCCGCATTTTCATGGTTGATCCCGACACTATTGCCTCCTGGTTCAAACGCACCGATGATGATGCTTTCATCCAAACACCGGTCCCAATAAATAAGCATCCCGACCTCGTCCATTACATCGTCCAACGCCTCAAAATCCTCTGCCCGCTCATGGGCAAAAAGCGTATCGCCCATTTCCTCACCATGGCCGGCATAAAAATCAGCTCTTCCTCAGTCGGCCGTTTCCTGAAAAAACCACTCCAACCCAAACCGCCGACCATAGAGGAAGTCACTGCCGAAAAGCCGGATAATGTTGTTACGGCCAGATATCCCAATCACGTCTGGCATATTGATTTGACCGTTGTCCCGACTTCCTCCGGCTTCCGGACAACATGGTTCCCTTTCTCCCTGCCGCAATGCTGGCCCTTCGCTTATTGGGTAGCCTTGATTATTGACCATTTCTCAAGAAAGATCGTTGGCTTCGCCGTCTTCAACAACCAGCCCGATTCCCTGCAAATCCGTTCCTTCCTCGGCCGTGCCATTCACGCTACCGGCCAAGCCCCGAAATACATCATCTCCGACAAAGGCAGTCAGTTCTGGTGCCATGCTTTCAAACAATGGTGCAAAAGAAAGAATATCAGACCGCGCTATGGCGCAATCGGCAAATATGGCTCCATTGCCATTATCGAGCGTCTTATCCGTTCCATGAAATCCGAATGCACGCGTAAGATCATCATCCCGCTGAGGCAAACGGACATGCGCTATGAGCTCGGTTTTTATTTCATGTGGTATAACGAATTCCGGCCACATCAGGGCATCAAGGGAAAAACACCTATTGAGCTTTACTCCGGAATTTCCCATTCCCCGCCCAAATTCAACATTCGCGACCCCAACCCGAAACTAACCCTTCAAGTCGCCTATTTGCATGAAAGGCCGCACCTTCCGATTATTTCTTTGGAACGTGCGGCCTGAATTGCGCCGATCAATTGTTTGTTCCGCTTTCATGGCGCGAAGCGCGCCATAAATAGGCGTCGTCTATCTTCTCTTCTATTTTCGACCTTCATCCGTTGCTTTTTCCCTCCCGTTCTTCCATCGTCTCAGTAATTTGCTTCCTTATTTACCATTTTTAATTCCAATTTTATTGGATTTTTCCATCACCGAATTGCCCTGAACCCCTATAGCCGCACCGTAGCTATATTGACAAGGTTAGGGATCGTCCGAGTCTACAGACTCGTCTTTCGGTCGCCATGGTTGTCTTGCCTCGTAGAGTTCCAAGCACCATTCTGACCGTTTTAGCAAGTCCGGTTGCTTCTTGGCATCGATCAATCCTATTGCTGTTCTCGTCATTTCTACCGCCTTGGAATAGTCCCCCACCTCTGCCAAAGCCGCAGCCAGCACACTATATGCATAGACGTCCCCTTTAAGTTCGACAGCTTTTTCGGCGATTTCAACAGCCTTGCGCCCATTTCTTAGGGCCCTATCTGGACAGGTGGCCAGAAGCCAAGCGTAACCGCTGTATAGCCGACCGTCGCTGAACCCGAGATCTATGGCTTTCCTATAGTCAGACACAGCATTGGTAAAGTCATCCATGTGGTAATGCAATTCGGCTCTTGCAAGATAAACATAAGCAGACGATGGCGCTATTTTCAACACACTTCGGAAATCAGCCAGAGCATTATCCGGTTTTCCTATTTGCTCAAATGAGAGCGCTCGAAAGAATAATACGTCCGTGTTCGTTGGATTCGATCGAAGCGCAATCCCAAAGGATAAAATTGCAAGATCATATTCGCCCCTTCGGTATTGGCGATATCCTCGCGCTACCCAATCACTCGTGCAGGTAGACAAGGAGAGCAATAGTGCCAAACAAATAACAACTGAGGAATGTCCGATTTTCACTGTTCATCCCCGTTAACTAAGTCGCAATTAATTTTTGATATTGTTTTCCATTGATCTCAGCATGGTGGCTTTGTTCTATGACCACGCACACGATGACCGCCTCCACCACGCGCACCACCCGACCCCCACCATCCACCACCGCCGCCACCAGAACTAAAACCTCCTGCACTACCGCCGTGACTGCCACCAGAACCAAAGCCTCCTGCACCACCGCCTGAAACGCCGCCCGAGTTGCCGCCTCCGTCATTACTGCCGCTACTACCATCAAAGACTGTTGCAATTGTATGTATGGCATTGCCAAACAGCGACACGTATAGGGCGCTTGTCATTGTTGGCACATTGGCGACAATATCCGGCACTCCCGCCGCCGTGAGAAGCGTAACCATGGCATCGTGGATTTGCGCAAAATTGTGAAAACCTGGCAGGCTCTCTATAATACGACCTTGAAGACTTCCTTCGGGTATTGGCGAACCTGCCCTTCCTAATACCCAAGGTTCACCTTCTGATGGAAACCACTCCCATGTGAGCAGCCCGAAGGGGTCCCTAAAGTTCACCGGATTATCCCCGCAAAACACATACTGATTCAAACCGCCCGAAATTCCGATGGGATCGTTGGAGAGCCAGCGCCCGGTGACGGGGTCATACCAGCGGGCACGGAAATAATACAACCCAATTTTCCAGGAATATTCGCGTCCCTGCCAGAGGATGGAATTCCCGACGACAGACGACGGATGACAGACGCCAGCCCCATCCTTAACTTCCAGCACGTTGCCCCAGGCGTCATATTGGTAGGACTCCACGACCTGCCCTCCGCCGTCAACGACGGCGGCTACAGTTCCCAAATGATCTTTAACATAATAGTAGGTCTGTGTCACGCCACCATACACGGTCATGGAAAGGATGTTATCTATTCCAGTGCCATAGGTATAAGAGCGGATGAGCGACCCGCTCATCCCTACCTCGGCAATCACGTGGGGGCCGGCATAGACCAGGTAATTCGTGGTTGCCCCATCGGAAATTGAAATTCTGCGGTCAAGCGCATCATACTGATACTTTTCGGCAATATTTCCATTCGTCCTCACTTCCGTCACCCGATATCGGCTGTCCCAAGTCAAGGCCAACTGTCGGCCATCATCGTATTGGATATTGGTCACATTACCGGCTGAATCAAAGTTCTGCTGGCTGTTCGTGCTCCAACTGACAAGACGATTGCCAGGCGCATAGACATAATTCACGGTCTCGCTATTTACCACGGATTGAGTTCTGTTACCGACCAGATCATAAGAATATTGAACCACTGATGTCACGGATCCCACTGATGTTTCGGAAATCAGCCGGTCAAGATTGTCGTAAGTATATTCTGTCCTTCCGCCATCCTCTCGGACAACGTTTGTGATCATGCCAATGCTATTATAGCTGTAAGCGAAGCCGCGCACCACGTTGGTTGATGCATCCTTCCATGCAATATCCACGACCCGGTCAAGCACATCGAATGTGTAATCCGCATTGAGCCCGGCGGCGGAGCAGGATACACCCGCGATCAGGCCATTGGTCGGGTTGTAACTGTAATTAAATATCCCTGCCGGACCGGAAATAGAACTCAAACGACTGCCTATATCGTAGCTATATGATACCGTGCCGCCCACGCTCGTCACACTCGTCGGCAGTCCGCCCGTGCCGTTGATCACCGTCACCTCATCCCATGTCCGCGGACCGGTCTGGCCCGCCCAGCGCGAGAGGGCGTCATATTTGTTTAAAATTGTTCCGCTGGTCTGATCAGCAATCTTCTGCAGAAGTCCACCTCCCGAAAACGTCAAGTTCACCGTGTCATCCGGATATTGAATGGTTGCCGGACGCCACGCGGCATTGTACGTGAAGCTCACGGTGCTGTTGTCAAACCGCCTGATTTGCTGAGGCAGATCCAATATCGCGTAAGTTACCTGCAGGGTCTGGCCGAGGATATTCGTTACTGCCGTTGGCCGTCCGGCCACGTCCAGCGCGTACCCTTCCACGACCCGACCAAGCTCGTCGGTAACCTTCAAATCGGTGCCCTGCTCGTCGTAATCAAAACTGATGCCGGGAAATTCTCCACCACCCATCTCTCGTTTTACGCTCTTGATCTTACCGATCGGCCAATATGCCAGATGCGTCTCACGCCCAGCGCGGTCCATGGCATTTGTCAGCCGGCACATGGGATCATACGCAAACTGCTCGAACAGTCCGTCCGGATAGATTGCCTTCGTGATTTGCCCGAATCCATCGCGTTCGTATTCCGCCAACGTCCGCGCAACATCACCCGGCTCCAGCCGGTTCACCTTCTGCAGACGGCCGACGGTATCGTATTCAAATCCATAACCGGGTCCGGTTGGCGGTTGGATTGTTGTCACGTTGCCATCGGTGTTGAACTCCTGATGCGTTTCCGCCCCGCGCGCGTCACGCACCACCCCGGGCATTCCACGGTCATCCCATCCGGACATACTGACTTCTTCCGTCTGCCCTCCTCCAACCAGACGCGCCAGACCGGCGACCCCGTTTATGTATTCAAGATTGAGCGTCAACCCATCCGCATTGTTGATGGAGGATGGCAGTCGGTCCGCCTCACTCCAAGTTGTCGTAGAAAGCCGTTGGGTGTTCACCCCGTTACCGATTGCGCTTTCCAGCAGGCGATGATGATCGTCATAACGGTCTGTAAGCGCGAGCGTATTGGACCCTTCAAAATAACGTTCTGCAACGATATTCCGCCAATTGTCATACGTATAAGTCTCGCCCTGCTGTCCCTTCGGAGCGCTTGCGTTCCACGGACCAACCATCCCGGCCAGCCGTCCAGAACTGTCATACTGATAATCCTCGGCCCAGCTTGTTCCGTGCCCGTAGTAACGCATTTGCGGCGTTGAACCGTAGGTGACCGTATGCCGGTACCAGTTTGAGTTCACGTTCATCGAGGTTGCCTTTCCCTGCGAGTCGTAACCATATTGAGAAACCGTTCCTTCGGCGTTGCACCGTTCCACCAACCGGTTGACCATGGCTATTCTTTCATAACTATAGTCATGTATGCGTTTCTTGTTGTCACTGCCATACCATGCCACGCACGCCAGACAGTCATTGCTGTAATTAAAACACATCCAGCGTCCGTCGTCGGCCTGGATTTCGACAATAAGATCGGTTGTCCCAGAAATAAGATTGGTTGTCGCATAAATGAATTTCAGCCACCGTCCGTTACTGTGCGCGTAGGTTTCCGTATCGCCGTTCCGCGAGCGTGTTATGGTATTGCCCCAGGCGTCCCCCATGGCCGCCATGCGCCCGTCATCGCTGAAGGTCATCCACTTTTTGCCGGGGAACAACAGCCGGTATTCGCTGTTGGTATGAACCAACTCCCAATCCACCGGCATTTCAGTGTAATGCCCACCATGCCAATTCCAATCGGATACTTGTCCATCGGCATTATTTGTCCATCCCCCCTTCGTAAGGTAAATCCTGGTTCCGTCCGAAATGAGAAACTGTTTAGTGATAAATGTTCCCGGTTGGTTCGGATTTGCCTCGCTAAGTGGACCGTAGTGACTCCCAAATACAGAGTCTGACAGCATCGCTCCATACTCCGCATACTTTGGCACATGACCTTGATAGTAATACGTATAGATCAGGCTCAACTGCCAGTTCAATGTAATGCCCCATCCCCGGCCGAGTATTCCGGGCTTATCATTGCCGCTGTTGTAATGCAGGTCAAAGGAGAGCGGTATGCCCGGCGTGGCCAGCCGCAGGCCTTCTTCCTGCACCAGATTTTCGCCGGTGGACATATCAACCGGATCGCCGCGTACATTTTTATTATACTCTTTTTTAGTTTTACTATTCCCCTCATCGGAGGAATTTTCTCCCTGATAGTTTATAATGGCCCACAGGTTCACGGCCATCAGCGCCGGAATCATCAGCGTCAGTAAAAGTTGAAGAATTCGTCGCGGCATGAATTATTTCCCTTCAGACTTCCGGGCCGCCAGCGCAAGCCGCGCGGCGTTCCGGACCAGTTCATCATTCTCAGGCCGTCCCGCCTTTATATTTTGCTCCGCGGATCGCCCGCGAATTTCTCCGGAACCCCCCGTGCTCAGTTCCTGCAGAAGGCGTTCATCCGCGGGTCCGCCCAGTCTGGCCAGCACGTTGACCGCGCTCATGCGCAGAATGGCCGGCGCATTGCGGTCCGCCAGCACGGCGCGGGCGGGTCCAATCGCCTTGTCCACGCCCAGTTCCGCGCACACCTGGAAAGCGGAAATACGGGATTCAGGACAAGCGTTCCCGGAACGCAAGACATTCATGGCAAAAGCACCGGCCTCTTCAGCCGGGCCAACTTCACGCAGGGCAATCAGGCCGGCGCCGCCAATGACCGGATTATCCACCTTGGTTGCCGCATCGCGGATAGCGGCCAGCAATTGTTCACGGTCCCCTGAGGCAAGTACACCGGTTCTGATCCATCCGGCGATATGCTGGACGGCATAGCCGCGCAAAACGTCTTCCTGGCCCGGATCGCGATAGATTTTCAGAAGCGCTTCAGTCACGGCGCGGGGTTCAGCGGAATGTTCACGCAACTTGTTGAGCATATTATTGCGAAGCTCATACTCAGCCCCCCGATCGCCATCCATACCCGGCAATGGCCGGCCCGGCAAGGGCCGGATAAGGTAGTCAATCATGGCTTTTTGCGCGCCGGGCGCGGACAAATCCGCGATGCGTTCCACCGCCGCAATCCGCTGAGCATGCGGCTGTTGCCGATTGACCGCTTCCGTCACCGGATCGGACGTCCGTTCCGCCGTCCCGACTTCCTGGCCGAACTCGGGCAGGCTCTGGGAGGCCGGGGCCATGGCGGACTGGCCTGCAGACGCATCCAGGGCAAAGATCAGGCCCGCCGCCATAACAAAGATTAAAATATATCGTCGTTGCATGGCATATTCTCCGCAGCCATTTTTTCTGGCTCTTCACTAATTTTTGTGTGTGTTTTCATTACCCGAGACAGCATTTAACCGCAACTAAATCTTTCTTATTGCCTGTAATCGTCAATAGCAGTGCGAATTTCGTTTGAAATTCACCCTGCGCCGCTATGCCGCCCATTCCCGCATTCAAAGAGCATTGCTCTCGCCACTCGGCTTCGTCTGTCTTCTCCACACCAAAAATCGGTTAAGTGTAAGGACGATCATTGCTCTCCAATAAAATAATTTCCCTGGAATAATTTCAAGTAATGGCAAACGGCAGACCCGATGGAACTCTGGTTGAAATAAAAAAGGCCTGCCTGTCCCAACGGGTCAAAAAAGGCAGGGGAAAGAATCGCGATCCGGCTTCCATCGGGAAACGTGGTGCCGGCGGCGGCAATGTCGCTGCGTATAGTGGCCTCGGCGACAACCGGGCTCTGGATGATCACCTCCGCCATCATGTAGCTTCCATAAATTCCTTCGGACGACAGTTTTTCGCGCCACATCCGGCCCTGAGCGCCGCCCCAGAAACGCAGTCCCTTTACCATCACCTGTCCCAGCACCGGCCCAGCGCTGCCGGCCCGCGCCACGCCGGCGTATTCTTCCGGCAAGGGCGAAGCCATGGTAAATCCCTTCAATTCCCAACGGTTCGTCACCTGCAGACGACCGGACACCTGCAAACGGCTGTCCCATTGCCAGACCGCGTCATCGTCATACACCGGCGCCAACCAGTCCCTGGACCGGCCTGCCCATACCACGATCGTTTGATTTGTAAGGGCCGGCAGGACCTTGACGGTCAGGGCATAGTGCCCCAACCCGGAGAAGCTCTCCACCTGATACACGCCAGCGGTGGAGAACGCCTGGATCAGAGATTCTCCCGGGAGCACCTCGCCGAGCACGACGCCGTTCACGGTTATTTGCGCCGAGTTAGTCTGGCCGTCATTGACGGTCAGCTTCAATTTATCGCCTGTCCGCAGGATGCAGTTTGAAGGCGCTTCCGCCATATTTAGCGGCGCCCAGAGCAGTTGGCGGGGTTCCTGGACCACGCCGTTCTCAAACGAAAAATCCAAACCATAATTTGTTCCCGACTCGGGCAAATCAACGTTCAGATACCACCGCCAGTCCGACCCGCGCATCACGGCGTTCGTGCTTCCGGTAACGCTCATCAGTCCCAGGTAACGGCTCACGCCTTCAACGCACACCGGCGAGACCACGCTCGTTTCCGGCGCCACGTCCACCCCGTTGCGCGATTTCACTATTCCCTCGGCCCAGTCCGTCAGCCCGTCGCTGTTAGTATCCGGCCCCGCATACCTTCCGATGTCCAACCGTTCTATCCGCAATACCGTGTTAATATCCGCATTGTCGAAAAGCACGGTCATCCGATGCTCGCCCGCCGGCAGCCAGGGGGTCCACACGCTTACCGTCCCGGTCGCGGCGCCGACTACGCTCACGGTCTGGCGCCGCACGTATTCGCCGTCCACCGTAAACCTCAGATCGAAATTTTTCCGCAGGCCGAATACGGGGTTCTGTTCCCGCACCACGAAAATGCCCCGGTAAATATCCGCTATCGGCGCGTCAAAGGTGTATTCCACGCTGCCGCGCCGGCTTGAACACCATAATCCGTCGCCATCTTCCACCCACCCGCCCGTGCAGGCCGAATTTGTCCGTCCGGGGATTGACGGCACCGGCGTCATCTGCGACTCCTGCACAACCATGTTCGTATCGCTTTCATCCGCGCGCGCCACCAGGCCGGTAACAACGCCGTTGGTTGTTCCATCCGGCACAGTGTCCGAGGTTCCGTTGGCGAGTTCATTTTCCTCGTCAATTCCGTCCCCATCGCGGTCCACGTACAAAAGCGTGGTATTCACATATGCCGGACTACTGCCTGATGAGAGCAAGCGGATCCAGCACGCGGAGGGATAAGCCGACAGCGGCACTATTGCTTTCCGCCAGGGCGAAACCATGCTCTCCGCCGCCAGATTTCCACACACGTTCGACGCCAGGCACGCTCCATCCGCGTTCAGCAGGTCTGCCCGCAATGCACAGCCATACACGCTCGCGACCTTGATCCACGCATCGTTCGTCAAGATGCCCCGATCCACTCCGATCAGCAGGGCACTCTGGTTTGTCGGATTCCACGCCTGCCCATACCAGCAGGACAACACGCCGTTATACACTGCGAGCTGACCGTTAGTCTGCATACCGCCGCGGAACCAGGCGGGTCCGGGATACGAGTAGAGGCCATTCTTCCACAACTGCGGCCGGCCCCAATACATGGCCGCGCGGCTCAGCGGCGCCGGGTCCGCTCCATCCGATATGCCGTCGCCATCCGTGTCCCAGTTGCCGGGGTCGGTCCCGTGTTGACATTCCTGGAGATTGGTCAGACCGTCATGGTCCAGGTCATCGCCGACGCCGTAAACCAGGCTCGCAAACCATTTCATCTCCCACCAGTCCGGAAGGCCGTCTTCGTCCGTATCAGGGTCTGAAAGCGTAATATCCGCGTTTGTCACGTCCACGTTCAGATACACGGGATTGGCCGCGGAACCGCCCTGCGCCTCCCAGAAATCATTGAACCCGTTCCCATTGGAATCACGCCATGCCCTGATCCAATACGTCTTTGTAGCCGGAACGTTGGTAAATGCGAAGGCGTCCGGTTGACTCAATGACTGAGTTTTCACGACGCTACCACCAACGCCGTTTGTGGTCAGTGCCAGGTAGATGGGCCCGGGTTGCGGACCGGCGTAACTCAACACACCTGAAATCGAGCAGTGCGGGAATGACGATGCCGAGGTCGGGTCCGTTCCCCATTGCACTTCAATCCCGTCGGTAATGCCGTCCCCATCCGTGTCCGCATTGTGCGGGTCGGTCCCGTGTTGATATTCCTGGAGATTGGTCAGACCGTCGTTGTCCGGATCCAGGTTCGCGTCATTCACCAATGGGTTCAGGTTATGCGCCACTTCCCAGCCATCCGGCATGCCGTCGCCGTCCGTGTCCGCATTATGCGGATCGGTCCCGTGCTGATATTCTGCCAAGTTGGATAATCCATC
>VSJD01000235.1 GCA_008636095.1 Kiritimatiellota bacterium
ATTATCCGCATCCAAATCGGCGTCGCTGGAATCCAGCGGATCAAAGCCGTGATCCAGTTCCCACTTGTCCGGCATGCCGTCGCCATCCGTATCCGCATTCAATGGATTCGTGCCATGCGCCACTTCCCAGCCGTCAGCAAGCCCGTCACCATCCGTGTCCGCATTATACGGGTCGGTCCAATACTGGTATTCCTGCAGGTTGGTCAATCCATCGCCATCCGCATCGCCGTTCGAATCCGAGGGATCGTTCGGATTAAATCCATTCGCCGTCTCCCACCAGTCCGGCATGCCATCGTTATCCGAATCAAGATTCACGTTCTCCGGCGGCGTCAACGACAACTTTAGGTTGTCCGCACTCCCGCGTTCCCCCTGTATCGTTATTGCCGTGAACCGATCCGCCGCAGAAGTTGAAAATCCCAGGTTGTATGCCACCATCGCCCCATTCAAAAACAACTGCCACCGTCGCGCCCTATAGTCAAGCTTTGCCACCATCCGCACCCATTGTCCCAACGCGCATGGCGGATGGTTTGTCAGGGTCACCCATGCTCCGTTTGTCTCAGCCAGGCCGTCATACACCACCAGGCGGCCGGCCTCATTAAAGAACCATGCCGCCGCTTCGTCCACTGCCCAGGTGGGCGTCATACAAGGATCCGTCAACTGCACCACGTCCCCCCATACCACCTGGTTCGTGCACACAAACAGGTGCCGCACTTCCGTGTACGTATTACTTGAGAGGGACAGCGCCTGCGCGCCTTCATACACGGGGTTGGTCTGCACAAACGCCCCGTTCGTCGGCCAGGCTTCCCAATTGTTCTGCCCGTGAATCGGACCAACTTGGACCGTATCCGTCTCAAACATTTCAACAAACGGCAAGCGGACATACACATTAGAACCAACCGGATTTTGTCCATACCGCACCTCATCCCCGTCATTCATCCCGTCGCCATCCGTGTCCGCATTATGCGGGTCGGTCCCATGCTGGTATTCCTGAAGATTGGTCAACCCATCGTTGTCAGGATCTAATGCCGCATCATTCACCAATGGGTTCAGGTTGTGTGCCACTTCCCATCCATCCGGCATGCCGTCACCGTCCGTGTCCGCATTATACGGGTCGGTCCCGTGTTGATATTCTTGCAGATTGGTCAACCCATCGTTGTCAGGATCCAGACCTGCATCGTTGATCAATGGGTTAAGGCCGTGACTGATTTCCCATCCATCCGGCATACCGTCGCCGTCCGTGTCGGCGTTTTGCGGGTTTGTCCCATGCTGGTATTCCTGGAGATTGGTCAGGCCGTCGTTATCCGGATCCAGGTTCGCGTCATTCACCAATGGGTTCAGGTTGTGCGCCACTTCCCAGCCATCCGGTATGCCGTCGCCGTCCGTGTCAGTATTCAATGGATTCGTGCCGTGCGCCACTTCCCAGCCGTCGGTGAGCCCATCGCCGTCCGTGTCCGCATTATACGGATTAGTGTTGTGCTGATATTCCTGCAAATTAGTCAATCCATCGTTGTCAGGGTCCAGACCCGCATCGTTGATCAATGGGTTAAGACTATGCGCCACTTCCCAGCCGTCCGGGATACCATCGCCATCCGTATCCGCATTATGCGGGTCGGTCCCATGCTGGTATTCCTGAAGATTGGTCAACCCATCGTTGTCAGGATCTAATGCCGCATCATTCACCAATGGGTTCAGATTATGCGCCACTTCCCACCAGTCCGGCATACCGTCGTTATCCGAATCCACATCCTCCGGCACTGACAACGACAACTTGATGTTATCCGCACTCCCGCGTTCCCCCTGTATCGTTATTGCCGTGAACCGATCCGCCGCAGAAGTCGAAAATCCCAGGTTGTATGCCACCAGAGTCCCATTCAAAAACACCTGCCACTGCCGCGTCCCATAGTCAAGCTTTGCCACCACCCGCACCCATTGTCCCAACGCGCAGGGCGGATGGTTTGTCAGGGTCACCCATGCTCCGTTTATCCCGGCCAGGCCGTCATACACCACCAGGTAGCCGGCCTCATTAAAGAACCATGCCGCCGCCTCGTCCACTGCCCAGGTGGGCGCCACACAAGGATCCGTCAACTGCGTCACGTCCCCCCATACCACCTGGTTCGTGCACACAAACAGGTGCCGCACTTCCGTGTACGTATTACTTGAGAGGGACAGCGCCTGCGCGCCTTCATACACGGGGTTGGTCTGCACAAACGCCCCGTTCGTCGGCCAGGCTTCCCAATTGTTCTGCCCGTGAATCGGACCAACTTGGACCGTATCCGTCTCAAACATTTCAACAAACGGCAAACGGGCATACACATTAGAACCAACCGGATTTTGTCCATACCGCAGTTCATCCCAATCGTTCATCCCGTCGCCATCCGTGTCCGCATTATGCGGGTCGGTCCCGTGTTGATATTCCTGGAGATTGGTCAGACCGTCGTTGTCCGGATCCAGGTTCGCGTCATTCACCAATGGGTTCAGGTTGTGCGCCGCTTCCCACCAGTCCGGCATGCCGTCGTTATCCGAATCCACATCCTCCGGCACTGATAACGATAACTTTATGTTATCCGCACTCCCGCGTTCCCCCTGTATCGTTATTGCCGTGAACCGATCCGCCGCAGAAGTCGAAAATCCCAGGTTGTATGCCACCAGAGTCCCATTCAAAAACACCTGCCACTGCCGCGTCCCATAGTCAAGCTTTGCCACCACCCGCACCCATTGTCCCAACGCGCAGGGCGGATGGTTTGTCAGGGTCACCCATGCTCCGTTTATCCCGGCCAGGCCGTCATACACCACCAGGCGGCCGGCATCATTAAAGAACCATGCCGCCGCCTCGTCCACTGCCCAGGTGGGCGCCACACAAGGATCCGTCAACTGCGTCACGTCCCCCCATACCACCTGGTTCGTGCACACAAACAGGTGCCGCACTTCCGTGTACGTATTATTTGAGAGGGACAGCGCCTGCGCGCCTTCATACACGGGGTTGGTCTGCACAAACGCCCCGTTCGTCGGCCAGGCTTCCCAATTGTTCTGCCCGTGAATCGGACCAACTTGGACCGTATCCGTCTCAAACATTTCAACAAACGGCAAGCGGGCATACACATTAGAACCAACCGGATTTTGTCCATACCGCACCTCATCCCCGTCATTCATCCCGTCGCCATCCGTGTCCGCATTCAACGGATTCAAGCCATGCGCCGACTCCCAGCCGTCAGCAAGCCCGTCGCCGTCCGTATCCACATTTAACGGATCCGTGCCGTAAATCACCTCCAAACCATCAGCAAGCCCGTCGCCGTCCGTGTCAACGCAGTGGTCGGATGTGCCCAACTGGGCCTCTTGATCCGCATCGAGCCCATCGCCGTCTTCGTCAATATATAACAAGCCTTCGTACACGGTGAGTTCGCCGGTTCCGCGCCGCAGTTGAATGGTTGCCGCCGCCGCGTTGGTTGCCAGGGGAACGGGCAGGATGATAATCGTCTCCACGTTACTACCCGCCATCAAATTGCCGACCAGATCGGAGCCGATAACCGCGGGGTTGGTATCCAGCAGATCAAGATACAACGAAGCATTCGTATGGTCGTAAAACCGGAGTTTAAATCTCAAGTTATTCGTGGTTAAAACACCGCGATCAAGATTTATATTCAACGCGCCGACCCCGTTGCTTTCCAAAGCGCTCACATGCCACGCGGGGTCGCCGGCAGGCGTATTGGTCGTCCATTCGCCGTTAATTTTCCAAGCGGCCAGGAACCAGGCCGGGGCGGCATAGTCATAGTTCGCATCATAGGTAAAATCGGGATCGCCCCACTTTATGTAGGCGCGCGATACAGGAGCTTCATCGGCCCCGTCGGGCAAACCATCCCTATCCGTGTCTGCAACCATCGGGTCCGACTGGGCGGCGTACTCCCACAAATTGGTCAAACCATCGTAATCCGAGTCAATTAACGCGTCAGCCGAATTGGTCGGATTTAGCCCAAACTTTACCTCCCAGGAATCAGGCATGAAATCGCCATCCGTATCTTGTGAAAAGGCGGCATCGCCTGTGCCTAAAATAAAAAAGGCAATCATCATTGCGATGCGCGCCATTCCACTCTTCTTGATCATCCCGTTTTTCATGGTTACATACAGACAGTTACCCGCCTTGGAATACGACGGTTGCGGGTTAATCGAACGTTGAAATTCATGGAACAGCCACGCCTCGCCGTAAACCAGATGCACGGCAAATCCTGCGCGGCGCGCCACTTACTTCAGGTTAGAGATTATGCTGACCAGCGGCATGAACATGGCGATGACAATCGTGCCCACGACCACGGCCAGAAAGATGATCAGGACAGGCTCGATGATGGAGGTCAGGCCATCCACGGCGGCGTCCACTTCCGTGTCATAGGTATCGGCAATCTTGACCAGCATGTCGGGCAACCGCCCCGTTTCCTCGCCCACGGCAATCATGCTCACCACCATGCTCGGGAACACGCGCGAGGCTTCCAGCGGCGCCGCCATAGTTTCGCCTTCCTTAATACTGTCGTGCACAGTCTGCACGGCCCGCGCAATGACTTCGTTGCCGGCCGTCTCACGCACAATCGTCAAGGCCTGTAATATCTGCACCCCGGAACTCAGGAGCGTCCCCAGCGTGCGCGCAAACCGTGATACGCTCACGCGCATGGTAAGCGCACCAAAAATTGGCGCGCCCAGCATGAGCTTGTCCAGTTGATAGCGGCCGAACCTGGTGCGGCCCACCAGCTTAACAAGTACGACCGCCGCCACAATGCCCCCGATCACCACAGGGAAGCGGTTAACCAATGTATTGCTGACGGCGATCACGAACTGAGTTATGGCGGGCATTTCCTTGCCCGCCAGAAGCTCCTTGAAAATCTCCGTGAACTTGGGGATGATTAAGACCATCAGGACCCCCGTAATGCCCAGGGCCATGACCAGCACGACGATCGGGTAGATCATGGCGCCTTTCACGCGCGTTTTGATTTTCTCGGCCTTCTCCACGAATTCAGTCAGGCGGTTCAAGGTCACCTGGAGCACGCCGCCGATTTCACCCGCCTTGACCATGTTGATGAACAGCCGGTCAAAAACCTTCGGATGCTGGCTGAGCGCTTCGGTAAAGGTGCTGCCACCCTCAACGGCCTCGCACAGTTCGCCGATAATTTCCCGCAGGCCGGTGCTCTGTTCCTGTTTCTGGAGAATCTGCAGGGCCCGCAGGAGCGGCACACGCGCATCAATCAGCGTAGCCAACTGGCGGGTGAACGTCGCCAACTGCTTGCGCTTGACGCGCCGACGCAGAAACTTGGGGAGGGGGATGGACAGATTGACGTTCACGCCGCTGTTACCGCGCGCGCCCGCACGCTGGGCGGAGCTTGACGCGCGCCGGGGAACAGCGGCGGCGGCCAGCACTTCTTCCACGGACGAGGGATGCAGACCCAACTCGCGAAGCTTAACCAACGCGGCCGGCTTGCTGGCAACATCCAGTATGCCGCTTTTTTCTTTGCCCTGGGCATCAGCCGCCGTATAGCGATACTTTGGCATGGCATCCCCGCATCAATTACCGGCCCGCCTGCAACGCTGTAGCACTGCGGATAGGCCGGGGCTAGATCAACCGCCGGCTTTCTTTTCCTTCCACGTCGCCGCAGCGGCAAGTGGCCACTTAGCGCCTTTGGCGCTGACGTGGCGCCCTTGTTCCTGTAGCTACAGCACTACGCTGGGGAGGGTGATTTCTTCTCGTCCGCCTTGGATACCGGCTTTTTCTTTTTTTTATCCACCGGCGAAATACTGACCCATTCCAGAATTGCCACGGGCGCATTATCGCCCCGGCGCGCGCCGCATTTAATGATGCGCGTGTAGCCGCCGGACCGGTCCTGGCACTGGGGCGCAATCTGCTCGAAAAGCGTTTTCACCATCGGGGGCCGCCGCAAAGTTGCAATCGCTTTACGCCGGGCGGCCAGCGTGCCGGTACGGGCCAGGGTAACCATTTTTTCGGCCAAACTCCGGGCCGCCCTGGCGCGTGACAGCGTCGTTTCGATGCGCTTTTCTTCAATCAAACAGCAAACCAACTGCGCCAGCATCGCGCGCCGATGCGCCGATGAACGTCCGAATGTTGTTGATACCATCTTGTGCCGCATGATAATTCCTTAAACCGTACCTGTCGCCAGAACGGACTCCGGTTATTCTTTCTTGGTTGCCGCACTATTCGGCGCCGGCGCCGCGGGGCGGGGGGTCAATAGATCGGCGTCGATTTGCATGCCCATGACCAGACCCATCTCGCGCAGTTTCTCTTCAATTTCGAGCAGAGATTTCTTGCCAAAGTTGCGGTACTTGAGCATGTCCGCTTCCGTTTTTATAGCCAACTCGCCCACGGTGAGAATATTGGCATTGTTAAGGCAATTGGCCGCGCGCACGCTAAGCTCGATTTCGTTCACGCTCATATTAAGCTTCTTGCGCATACCTTCACGATCAATGTCCACTGCCTTTTCACTATGCTCGAACTCAATCAGATCCTCGTCGTAGTTGACAAACACGTCCAAATGATGGCGCAGGATGGCGGCCGCGCGGATCATGGCTTCGTCCGGCGTAATGCGTTCATCCGTCCAGATTTCTATGATCAGTTTTTCGTAATCCGTGCGGCGCCCCACGCGGACGTTTTCCACCGTGTAATTGACCCGCTGGACAGGCGAATAGATGCAATCCATGGGGATCACGCCGATTTCCTGCTCTTTATTTTCTTTCCAGTCAGCCGGGATATATCCGCGGCCCAGGCTGATTTCGAGTTCGGCTTCAAACTTGCCGTCCTCAGCCAAAGTACAGATATAATGGGCCGGATTCACGACTTCCACAAACTGGTCTGTTTCAATATTGGCGGCGGTAACCTCGCCCGGCCCCTTGACCTTGACGCGGACCTTGCGCGGCTCGCGGCAATACATTTTGAGCAGCACTTTTTTCAGGTTGAGAATAACATCGGTCACATCCTCCACCACGCCAGGTACGGCACAGAACTCATGGAAGGCCCCCTCGATCTTGATGGCGGAAATGGAGGCCCCTTCCAGGGAAGAGAGCAGGACGCGCCGCAAGGAGTTGCCCATCGTATGCCCATAACCGGACTCCAGCGGCTCGACCATGAACTTGGCATACGTGCTTGTTGCCGCGCGCTCGTCCTTCACAACCGTTTTCGGCATTTCAAAGCGACCAATTTTGACTGTCATGGAACTATCCTTCCCTACAGGCGCTGCCGTTTAAGAGTTCGGATGACCGGTCGCGCCCCACGTTTGCGCTTTCCCGTCGCCGCTACTCACCACCCCCGGCAGACACCGTCTTGTTATTTAGAACACAATTCCACCACCAACTGTTCGTTCACGAAGGGCCCGATCTCATCCCGGGTCGGCACGTGCAGCACATCGCCGGTAAAATTTCCGCGGTCCACCGCCAGCCAGGGTGACAGGGTTTTGCCTTCATTGGCATCCAGCCATTTCTTGGCCAGTTCCCGGCTTTGCTTATGGTCTTTCACCACCACCCGATCACCAGCCTTGAGAATCATGGAAGGAACATCCGCACGGCGAGCGTTAACGGTAAGGTGCTGATGGAGCACGAATTGCCGCGCCGCGCGCCGCGAGGGACTGAAGCCAAAACGATAGACCAAGTTATCCAGACGCATCTCCAGCATCTGCAACAGGGTTTCGCCCGTAATCCCGTGCTGTTGTGCCGCACGATCAAAAAACAACATGAACTGACCGTCCTGCAAGCCGTAAAACCGCCGTAAACGCTGTTTCTCACGAAATTGCTTGGAATAATCGGATGCCTTGGTTCGACGCGCCCCGTGCATTCCCGGGGCCGGTCGCCCTGTATCAATCGGGCACTTGGCCATAGTGCACCGGTCGCCTTTGAGAAAAAGCTTCATGCCTTCCCGGCGACACAATCGGCATGCTGGTCCCGTATATCGTCCCATACCACAGCTCCCCTTTCCTTAACGTGATTACTAATGCCACCAAAATAAAACGAAACAAATTCCAAAATCCATATTCCAAGGAATACTCAAATCCCAAAAAACCAAATTAAAATCAAACGGGTATATCCGGGTTATTTGGTATTTGGCTCCTTTGGCTTTATTTCCTTGGAATTTGGCATCTGGTATTTGGAATTTATCTTTTACACGCGGCGGCGCTTACGCGCCCGACAGCCGTTATGCGGCATCGGCGTCACGTCCCGGATCACCGTAATCATTAACCCCGCCGACTGCAGGGCCCGAACGGCCGATTCGCGGCCAGAGCCCGGTCCCTGCACGCGAACTTCAATTTCCTGCATACGATAGGGCGAAATTTGCCGCGCTACTTCCTGGGCGACCATCGTGGCCGCATAAGCAGTGCTTTTGCGAGTGCCCCTGAAACCCATCCGTCCGGAACTGCTCCACGCCAGAACCTGGCCTTTCGTATCGGTAATGCTGACCTGCGTGTTGTTAAAAGTGGCGTTAACATGCGCAATGCCCACGGATACCGTGCGTGCCGCTTTGACGCGCACCGGCTTGGCTTCTTCCGGAACGGCGCCTTCCGCGGCCGGCGCCTTGTGTGCCGCCGCATGCGCATCCACCTCTTTCTTACCGCCAGCCTTAGCCGAAGCGACGCCTTCCGCGTCCGGCGCCTTGGATGCCGCCGCGTGCGCATCCGCTTTGTGCTTGCCGCCACCCTTTACCGGTGCAGCGCTCGCGGGTTCCTTATCCTTCGGTGTCTGTTTGGTGTCACTTGGCATAAATTAAAAATCTCCTTGGTTTCCGCCTAAGGCGGATCCGCCTTTGCGGAAAATGTCCATTCCTCACGCTCTGGATGCGGTCGTTGTCTTGGGTGCGCCGGCGGCTTTGGGCGCGGCCGTTACTTTGGGTGCGCCGGCGGCTTTGGGTGCGGCCGCTATTTCCGTCTTTACCGCCGCGCGCGCCTCTTTGCCGCGCACAACGCCGACGGTCTTGCGCACGCCCTTGCGCGTGCGCGCATTGGTGTGCGTCCGCTGTCCACGCACAGGCAATCCTTTGCGATGCCGAAGCCCGCGATAGGAACTGATACTGATCAAGCGGCGGATGTTCTGGGCCACCTCGCGGCGTAAATCACCCTCCAACACGTAACCGTCCTGAATAATATTGGTGATCTTGGTCAGTTCTTCACCGGTCAAATCGTCGGCCCGCTTGACGGGATTAATCTGGGCCTTGCGCACAATGTTCTGCGCCCGTGCCAGACCGATCCCGTAAATAGACCGCAGGGAATATTCCACCCGCTTTTTGCCGGGGATATCAATCCCGAGAATCTTGGGCATAGCCACACTCTTTCTTAAGATTTATCCTTGCCGCTGTTTGTGCCGCACATTACTGCAAATAACCCGTACGACACCTTTGCGGCGGACGATTTTGCATTGTTCACACATCCGCTTGACTGAACTTCTAACTTTCATCCTGTATACTCCACTTTTTCTTCCGCCCCCGCGCCTTAAATGGATTCCGAAGGCATTAAACTTTCTTATATATCACAGTGCTGGTTTCATGGTCAAGTGATTTTTCAACACCCGATTCGGTCAGCACCTCGGCCGTCGTTCCGCCCACGACAATCGTGTGTTCAAAATGGGCAGACGGACGCCGGTCGCGCGTCACCACAGTCCAACCATCGTCCAGCACATTAACCTCGGCGCACCCCAGATTGACCATAGGCTCAATGGCCAGAGTCATGCCCGCCAAAAGCTTCGGCCCTCTCCCCGGAGGCCCATAATTCGGGATTTGCGGATCTTCGTGCATCCGGCGTCCGATGCCGTGCCCCACAAAATCCCGCACCACCGCAAACCCCGCCGTCGCCGC
Organism: Kiritimatiellota bacterium; assembly: GCA_008636095.1. Lineage (GTDB taxonomy): Bacteria > Verrucomicrobiota > Kiritimatiellia > JAAZAB01 > JAAZAB01 > VSJD01. Next base: position 9,824 of record VSJD01000235.1, read on the forward strand.
CGTCTTTTCAATCGCGTGCGACACGTCCGATAACCGTCGGCCCACATGCGCCTGGGCGATGCCGGCCTGGAGCGCCTGTTTCGTTATCTCCACCAGCCGGATAACGTCCGGATCGGTCACGCCCACCATAACCGTCAGCGCGGTGTCGCCGTGGAACCCATTGACCAGCACACCAAC